>WJMC01000015.1 GCA_014728145.1 Candidatus Zixiibacteriota bacterium
AATGACCTCTCGCGAGGATGTTCCGCTTCGGATATCGTCAACGTGGTCGCGATAGCCTCAATACTGAGCACAATTGAGTAACAACAGGAGATAGATCTACCAATGCCAACATACCAGTACCAGTGCACAAGTTGCAGTTACGAGTTCGAGGAGTTCCAGAAGATCACGGACGATCCGCTCGAGACATGCCCGAAATGCGGTGGTCATGTCCAGAGGCTGATATCCGGCGGAGCGGGTCTTTTATTCAAAGGCTCAGGCTTCTATATCACCGATTACCGTTCGCCAAAGTACAAGGCCGATGCCAAGAAAGCCGAGTCGGATGCCAAATTCGCCTCGACAGAAAAGAAAGCCGACAAGAAGTCCGAGAAGAAATCAGCTTAACTGAAAAATGAATTTATGATAAAAAAAACCCCGCTTCAGGCGGGGTTTTTTGTTTTTTATTGACCAAAATATTCTGTAATCTTCTGCGCGTCAGGGATACCAATACCGGGGGCTTCGCTAATCTGCTCAGCGGTCAGTTCTTTGATCTTTTTAACCGAGCCGAAATGCTTTAAAAGCACCTCCGCCTTTTTGGGGCCGATTCCGGGGATCTTCTGCAATTCAGTCCCGATCGTCCGTTTACCTCGCAGTTTGCGGTTGAACTCGATCGCGAAACGGTGCGCTTCGTTGCGAATCCTCTGCAGGAGCCTGAGAGCGGGCGATGTACGCGGAACCATGATCGGCTCCTTCTGGCCTGGCAGGAAGACTTCCTCCAGTTTCTTGGCCAGACCGATCACCAGCTGGTCTTTGATACCATGGGCTTTGAGAGCATCTAACGCGGCCGAGAGCTGTCCCTTGCCACCGTCGATCACCAGCAGGTCTGGAAAATCCAGAGCTTCTTCTTTTAAGCGCCGGAAATAGCGATAGACGACTTCCCGCAGTGATGCGTAATCATCCTGCTTTTTGACAGTTTTTATCTTGTAGTGACGGTAACTCGATTTTTTGGGCTTGCCCTTCTCGAAATAAACCATCGAACCGACCTTGTCCTCCTGGCCCAGGTTGGAGATATCGAAACAGGACATACTGACCGGAGTTCTGGGCAGGCGAAGATCGGATTGCAACCGCATGACCGCTTCCGGGATACGATCCTTGTAATGCTGTTTCTGCAAAAGCAGTTCGTTTAGGAGCAGGCGGGCGTTGTTATGGGCCATCTCGACCAGCTTGAGCTTCTCCCCTTTCTGCGGGATGAATATCCTGACGGTGTTACCGCGTTTCTCGGACAGCCATTTTTGCAGGAGCTCGCGATCATCAAGTGCGGCTGAAATATACAGTTCCTTCGGAATCGTGTCGGCGTGCATGTAATGTTGTTTTATGAAGGTCTCGGCGATTTCGGATTCGGTCGTATCCTTCTGGATTTTAAGATAGAAATGCTGCCGGCCGATCAGCACACCCTCGCGGATTTGCAAAACGACGCAGGCGGCATCAACATCGGAGCAGGCAAAGGCGGCGATATCACGGTCAATGACCTGATCCGAGACGACCCTTTGCCTCTGGCGTACAGACTCGATCGCCTCGATCTGGTCGCGCACCCGGGCCGCCTGTTCGAAATCCATCGCCTCCGAAAGCTCCATCATCTTGTCCTGCAGTCGATCCAGCAGTTCGGATGATCGTCCGGAAAGAAACAGCAGGATATCATCGATCGTCTTGCCATAGTCCTCCTCGGAAATCAATCCTTCACAGGGCCCGGGACAGCGCTTGATATGATACTCGAGGCAGAGCTTGACTTTATCTTTCGGATCAGGCAGGACATAATCGCAGGTCCGGATCTTGAAATGCTTCTGGATAAACCTGAGTGTCCGCCTCATCTTGCCGGCATCGGTGAACGGCCCGAAATAGCGCGCGCCGTCCTTGGCCATCCGCCTGACCACGATCACCCGCGGGAAAGGCTCATCCATGGTTACTTTCAAATACGGAAAGCGTTTATCATCCTTGAGGTTGACGTTGTAAAGCGGGCGATATTCCTTGACCAGGTTTGATTCCAGGATCAGCGCCTCGATTTCGGAATCGGTAACATAGAACTCGAAATCGGCGATTTTCGAGACCATCACCTCGGTTTTGGGATCATGCGGTCGCGATTTCTGGAAATATGTCCTGACCCTGTTTCGGAGTTTTTTAGCCTTGCCGATATAAATCACTTTTCCGGCCCGGTTTTTCATCATGTAGACACCGGGACGATCGGGCAGGTTTTTCAGCTTGAGCTCGAGTTCTTCGGTTACTTTTCTCATTCCTTCTGTTTTACGGAATAAAGGTAGGTGAGAGCCAAAAAATATGCAGTCGGAAGCCAGTGCACGAAGAGCATAATCAGGTTTACCTTGTTTGGCGGAAAGACAACCTCGTTTAAAAGGTGTTGCCACCACAAGTGGCAGAAGAAGAATCCAACCAGGTAGACAATATAAAACGTGAGGCCCTTGATCAACTGCGGGGTGACATCCTCCCCCGGCTTGACCATCCGATTCGAAAATGCCCCGACAAACAGCAGGTAGGCGATATAATGCGACATCATCGGCACGCGCGAGAAGGTCGTAACCTGCGACAGCAGTTTGGTATCGTAGAGGTTGGAGTCTGGAGGCAGGACCAGTTCTATCTCGAGTTCGAACAAGACGAAAAGCGCGATTTGTACAGCAAAAATCAAAAATCCCGCGGCCGCCCCGCTGATTACCAGGCGCTGGAAAGAGAGCGTCCGTTGCGATCGTCTCACCAGGCAAAATACCAAAAAGGCCGGATAGGGTGCCAGTACCATGGCATAGAGAGCTTGTTCCAGCAGGTGAAACCCGTCGCCGATATCGACATAAGGTGTCAGCATCCGAGTTCCCACCAGGATACCGAACAATGCCGCGCCCCAGACGACAACGATCAACCAGAATATGTGTCTCTCGTTCACAGCGATTCTCCTCTACTGGAATACACGCCGGGCTCCCTGGTAGGATTTACGGTAATACTTCTCCTTCAAAGAAGATACTACGACACCTTCCGATTTGGCGGCATGAACAAATTTCATGTTTTTTATATAGATACCCACATGGGAAATCCGGTTTCCATTTAACTTAAAAAAAACGAGATCGCCGTAAGACAAGTTCTTCATCTCTACCGGAGTCAGTTTCTCGTACTGCCCGGCCACAGTCCGGGGCAAAACAGTACCGTTGTATTTTCGGTAAACCGAGTATGTCAGCCCCGAACAGTCGATACCGTATTTATCACGACCACCTTCTTTGTATGGCGTTCTTAAATAACCGGCGATGATCTTGCCCATCCGGGCCTGATCGACTGTCCCTTCGGCATTTATCGCGGTATTATCCGATGAGCTGTTTCCGGTGTCATAGTCGCTGTCATCGACCGCGCTGTAGCGTACCGCCGATTGACAGGCGAATGTTAAAACTATAGTGAAAATCCAGATAAATCGCATACCTAACCCTCGGCGACAAATTACAACTTTCTAAACTGCAAGGCAAATAAAACTTTGGAGCGCAACCCGCTCCTGTCAGGCGCTCTCTTTGAGCGATGGAAAGGCGATCCCGAAACGGTGGCGGTAATAGAGCGAGGTTGCACTGAAAAGCACAATCATAACCAATAAGAACGGCGGGTAATAGAGAACGGCCATAATCGAGATGACCAGAATGGCGATTTTATTGGCGGTGGCTGAATGAATTTCTTTGTGGGTCAGACGGGCCCTGATCAGAAACGGCAATGTCACCAGGCATACGATCAACATCGGGAAATCGCCGCTCATCTGCGCCAGGACAGCCGCCACCAGGGTACGCAAGAGGGCGGAGGTCTGCAGATGATCTTTAGTCCAGATAACAGCATAAGTTCGTTTGCCGACTTCAGCATCACCTTTTTTGTCGAGCAGTGCTGAATTGAGATAGATCGCGCCGGCGGCGAATAGATATGATAACGACTTGAAGACCGCCTCGACCGAGATTTGATCGAAGACAACCGCCCAGCCGATTAAAAACGGTATCATTCCTGCCCCGAACATATTCGACCAGAGTGCTTTTCCCGAGCGGGCGCTGAAGTTTATTTTCGGGTGAGAATATACCATCCCGATCACGAACGCGATCAGAAGCAGAACACCGACATACGTATTGGAATAAAAAGCCAGAATCAGGCCAGCAACGGAAAAAACCGTGATCAATATATAGGCCGTGGAAACACTGACAAGCTCCCTGGAAACAAACAGTATCCGGCCGTTGATCTGGTCTGCCTTGCGGTCCTGAACCTGGTTATAGATAAAGGTCGCGCAATATACCAGGGCGGAAGACAGCAGGACAAGCAAAAGGTGAAAGTCTAATTCAGTAAGTTTGCCAAGCTGAAACGGGCTGGAACCATGCCCGAACTCAGCCAGTCGCGCCCCAAGTATGATCACGCTGAAGAGCGGAAGCAGAAGCATCGGCCTCAAAAAAAATATATGATCCAGAATTTTGTTCACTTTGTGTTACGCAGTCCCCGTAGTCAGCTCAGTTTTTTACAGGCCATTCCTGGGTATAGTAAGCCATCTCCCAGAACAGCAGTTCCCACAGCGATGAAAACTTAAAGATCTCCTGCACCCGGCCGGCTTTGTCCTCACTAAGCTTTTCGCTGAGCTGGTCAAAAGTTGCTTTAAGCCAGTCGGTCATTTCAACAAACTCATTGGATGTGTAGGTTTCGATCCATTGACGGTAGTGCTTATGCTCCGGAAGTCCCTTCTTTTTGAGGTGTTCGGCGATTTCAATATACCCCCAGCTGCACGGCAACAAAGCGGCGAGTATTTCGACCAGATCCCCGCTGTAAGCAACTGACTGTAAATACGAGGTGTAGCCGAGATTGTTGGGAGCCGGCTCGGTGCTCTCCAGCTCTTCGGGTGTAATTCTGTAATCAGCGCAGATCTTTCGATGCAGGTCCATCTCCAGGTTAAGTGTAGCGTCCAGAATCTTTGAGAAGGTCTGCATCTGATCAAGTTTGCCAGCCTTGGCCGCAGCCAGCGAGAAAAAACGTGAGAATTCGATCAGGTAAACATAGTCCTGCTTCAGGTAGAACCTGAACTTGTCCTCCACCAGTGTGCCCTCTCCGATCCCTCGCACAAACGGATGCTCGAAGATCGCGGTCCAGATCCGGTCGGCATTCCGTCTTAGGTAAGCACAATTTATCATTGAAACCTCCCTGTACTCAATCCACGTAAATATAACAAATCAGCAGAAAATATAAAGTGGGTAATGCAAATAATGTTGAATCAAATCGATCCAGCACTCCACCATGTCCCGGTATAATTCCGGACGAATCCTTGATACCCACCCTGCGCTTGAGCAGGGATTCGACCAGGTCGCCCAGCTGTCCGAACAGGCTGATCAAAAACCCGGCTACCAGAATCTGCCATTTTGCTATATCCTGCAGTGCCAATAGCGAAAACACGAAAGCGGCGGTCGTCCCGAAGACGAGCCCTCCGAGAAAGCCCTCGATCGTCTTTTTGGGCGAGATAATCGGCGACAACTTGTGCCGTCCAAAGGCGCGTCCGACAAAATAGGCGGCCGTATCAGTGACCCAGATTACTACCAGCAAAAACCACAGCCAGATACCGCCCAGCCTGTAATCGTCGTACTTGATATGCTCCAGCTCCCTGATCAGGATCATAAAATTCATCAGCCCGACATAGAAGAAGCCGAAAAACATATGTAACATACGAGTCGAAGCCGAGGCGATATCGCGCCTGAATGTGTTCGCAAAGGCGACTATGCCAAACGCGGCCAGGACACTGAAGTACAAAGGCATAAGGCCGTAAAAGTAAACCAGCCAGCAGGTGAACACGGCCTGGACGATCATGATTATCTGGAATACAGGTTGAATCCGTACACCCGTGAGCTGGAAATACTCCCACATCCCCAGCCCGACCACAAGACAGACGAACAGCACTAACGGGATTTTCCCGAACAGTATCAAAGCGGCGATAAAAGGTATGGCGACGATTGCCACCAGTATCCTGACTGCCAGTTCTCTCATGACTCCTTGCGGGATAGCTGACCGTAGCGACGGTCACGATTCTGATAATCCAACAGCGCCCGGCAGAAGCTTTCTTCGTTAAAATCGGGCCACAAAGTATCGGTTATATACAGTTCAGTGTAATGGGTCTGCCATAGCAGAAAATTGGAGAGCCTCATTTCACCGGAGGTTCGGATCAACAGGTCAGGATCGGGCAAGTCGGCAGTATACAGATATTCTTCGAACAGCTTTTCGGTAATCCGTTTGCCCTCCAGCTTCCCCTTTTTGACATCGCTCACGATTCCCCTGACAGCGTCCAGAATCTCAGTCCGTCCGCCATAACTGAGGGCCAGGTTCAAAACCAAACCCTGATTGTCAGCCGTCTGTCGAATCGCCTTTTTCAGCATCATGCGTGATGGCGACGGTATCCTGTCGATTCTTCCGGTTGCTATCAGGCGCACATCGTTTTTCTCAAGCTCGGATAACTCGGAACGGGTGGTGTTGTAAAGCAGCTTCATGATATAAGCGACTTCGGCTTTGGGACGTTTCCAGTTTTCGACGGAGAACGTGTACAATGTCAGATATTTTACTCCGAGAGGCCAGGCGATTCGCACAATTTTCTGGATCGATGAGACTCCGGCCTTATGGCCCTCGGTTCGCTTGAGCCCCTGCTTTTTCGCCCAGCGCCCATTGCCATCCATGATGACAGCTACATGGCGCGGGACACTACCGAGAGACTTGACCTGCTGTTTTAAATCCTCAAGAGACAAGGCCTAAACTTCCATTATCTCTTTTTCCTTGGACTCCATCATCTCGTCGACCTTCTTAATATAATCGTCCAGAAGATCCTGGACAGCTTTGATGCCGTCATGCATCTGGTCCTCGGAAATATCCTTTGCTTTTTCAGCTTTCTTGAGTTCATCGTTGGCGTCGCGACGGATATTGCGCATAGCGATCTTGCCGTTTTCTCCCAGGTCCTTAATATGCTTGACCAGATCCTTGCGACGTTCTTCGGAGAGTGGCGGGATGGGGATGCGGATGATCTGGCTGTCGACCTGCGGATTGAGACCGAGATTTGAGGCCTGGATGGCCTTGTTGATTTCATCGACGATCGTCTTTTCCCAGGGCTGAATAACGATCAGGCGTGGTTCGGGGGCGCTGACTGTCGCCACCTGGTTGAGAGGCGTCATCTGCCCGTAGTACTCCACCTTGACTCCATCCAGAAGCGAGGTTGAAGCTTTGCCCGAGCGAATGGTGGCCATCTGTTGCCGAACTGCATCGAGCGATTTCTTCAGACGATCCTCGGTATTTTTCTTAATCTGGCTGATCATACCTGCTCCTTGGAATTTATTATTGTTCCTATTTTCTCACCTAAAAGCATGCGTTTCAGTTCACCCTTCTTATTAAGATTAAACACGCGAATCGGGATATCGTTCTCGCGACAGAGCTGGGTCGCAGTGGCATCCATGACACCCAGATCCATATTGAGCACATCCTTGTAACTGATGTTGTCGTAAAATTTGGCATCCGGGTCTTTCTTGGGGTCAGCGCTGTAAACGCCATCGACCTTCGTGGCTTTGATCAGGACTTCGGCCCCGACCTCCATGGCACGCAGTGCGGCAGCCGTATCTGTCGTGAAATAGGGATTGCCGGTACCGGCACCGAAGATTACTACCCGGCCTTTCTCGAGATGACGGATTGCCCGCCGGCGGACATATTTTTCCGCCACAGCATCGACCCGAAGCGCGGTCATGACCCTGGTCTCGATATCAAAAAAATTCTCCAGGCTGTCCTGGAGAGCGAGAGAATTTATAACTGTAGCCAGCATACCCATATAATCTCCGGTGGCACGGCTGATTCCCAGAGCATGCACGCTGGCGCCACGGAAGATATTGCCGCCGCCGACCACCAGGGCGATTTCGACCCCGAGCATATGGGCTTCGATGACCTCGCCGGAAATATACTTGATCGTGGCGGGATCGATGCCAAACTCGCTTTTTCCCATCAGGGCCTCGCCCGACAGCTTAAGCAGGATTCTTCTGTAATGCGGTTTTTCCACCGGGATTACTCTCCCAAGCGATATCGGCAGAATCTCTTGATCGTAATGTTTTCACCGAGCGTCGCGATAGTTTCGTTCTGAAGATCGGTAATACTCTTGTCCTGGTCGCGGATGAACGGCTGTTCCATCAGGCAGATTTCTTTATAGTACTTCTCAATTTTGCCGTCAATTATCTTGTCGACTATCTTTTCCGGCTTGCCTTCGTTGAGAGCCTGAGTACGGTAAATCTGGCGTTCTTTTTCAATTAGTTCGGGATCCACTTCCTCGCGTTGGACTACCAGCGGATTTGCGGCCGCGACCTGCATGGCGACATCCTTCACGAATGCTTTGAAATCATCGGTTTTGGCCACAAAGTCGGTTTCGCAGTTGATTTCGACCAGTACACCCAGTTTGTCACCGGGATGGATGTAGGCGTAAATCACGCCTTCT
This sequence comes from Candidatus Zixiibacteriota bacterium, assembly GCA_014728145.1. Taxonomy (NCBI): domain Bacteria; kingdom Pseudomonadati; phylum Candidatus Zixiibacteriota; species Candidatus Zixiibacteriota bacterium. The sequence goes on from WJMC01000015.1 coordinate 8,477, forward strand.
TCCGTGGCACGTTCGGATTTCTTGGCAGCCTTGGCTATTCCTTTTTCGCGCAGGATTTCAATCGCCTTTTCCATCTCGCCACCGGCTTCCTCGAGCGCTTTCTTGCAATCCATCATACCGGCATTCGTCTTGTCTCTGAGTTCTTTTACAACCTTGGCTGAAATAGCCATAGTCTCTATCCTCCAATTTATCTATATCCAATAATTGCTGTTTATTCTGAAGGTGCCTCGACCTTGCTGGCGGTCTTGTCCTGTTCGGATTTTTCCGCGATCTGCGCGCCCTCTTTGAGGCGGTTGGCAGCTTCGATCACTGAGTTCGAAATCTGACTGGTGATTATCTTGATCGACTTGATCGCGTCGTCATTGCCGGCAATCGGAAAATCAATCGGATCCGGATCGGAGTTTGTGTCAATTATCGAGATAATCGGGATTTCCAGCTTGGAAGCCTCGGCCACCGCGATCTTCTCTTTTTTAGCGTCGACCACAAACAACAACCCGGGCAGGCGATTCATCTCTTTGATCCCGCCCAGAACCTTCTGGAGCTTGGCCATCTCTCGCTCCAGGCCGGAAACCTCTTTTTTGGACAGCTTTTCGAACGTGCCGTCCTCTTTCATCCGTTCCAGGTCCTTGAGCCTTTTGATATTCTTCTTGATGGTCTGGAAATTGGTCAGCATCCCGCCCAGCCAGCGCTCGCAAACATAGTACTGTCCGCACCGAATGGCTTCTTCGCGGATGACATCCTTGGCCTGCTTTTTGGTTCCGACAAACAAAATATCATGACCGCGAGTGACGATTTCATTGACTTTGTGGATCGCCCTCTCCATGGACATCATGGTTTTCTTGAGGTCAATTATGTAGATGCCGTTTTTGGCAGTGAAGATAAAGCGCTTCATCTTCGGGTTCCAGCGCCTGGTCTGGTGCCCGAAATGGACGCCTGCCTCCAATAAATCTTTGATGGTAATATCCAGCATATGGGGACTCCCTTGGTTAAACTTCCAACCGCGTCATCCCTCAAGGGGCATCCCGTCAATCGGAACGACCGCCCTCGAAGTCAGCGATTGTGTAAACTGATAATATATTCTATCGCTTGGAATACTGGAAGCGCTTGCGCGCCTTCACTAATCCATACTTTTTACGTTCGACGACACGCGGGTCACGGGTCAGGTAGCCGGCTTCCTTGAGAGGCTGGCGAAGCGCCTGGTCATATTTGATCAGCGCACGGGCCAGCGCCAAACGCATGGCTCCAGCCTGGCCGGTCGGTCCACCACCTTTGGCCCGGCAGATAACATCGAATTTACCCTCGGTCTCGGTCGCCTGAAACGGGGCGATAACATGGTTTACCAAAAGCTGACGGCCACTGACGTAATCGATCAGATCACGGCCGTTAACCTTCCAGGAACCGTTTCCCGTTTTGAGGCGAACCGTCGCCACCGCCGATTTCCGTCGACCGGTGGCCAAGATTTCTTCTGCCATTTTATCCTTTCAATGCCTGAATTTTATTTACAGTTCAAGTGATTCCGGCTTCTGGGCCTGATGCGGATGCTTCTCGCCGGCATAGACAAACAGCTTTTTGAGCATCTTGCGTCCCAGCCGGTTTTTCGGAAGCATACCCTTGACTGCCTCGCGGAAGATAAATTCCGGACGATAATTCATCATCTGCTGAAAGGTCTTCTTCTTCAGCGCACCCGGGTAACCGGTATGATGATAGTACTCTTTCTGCCAGGGCTTTTTACCGCTCAGCGCTATCTTGTCGGCGTTCACCACGATGATATAATCACCGGTATCCAGAAACGGTGTATAAGTCGGCTTAGTTTTACCCATCAGAATACGGGCAACCTTGGTCGCCTGCCGTCCCAGGATCTTTTCGCCCACATCGACAACATACCACTTTTTTTCTACTTCAGACAATTTCGGAAGATATGTCTTCATAAAACTCCTCTTTCTTCCGGAAAATATTAATCGAAGAATTTAAACCATATACGCCAATTGTCAAGCACTAATCAGCGATCTCCCTTTATTTTTCGTATTAAGACTCGATTTTTTTAATCTTTATTAGTAAAAAGCCAATATAATCTCAAATCACGAGTTCACAAAACGAATAATTACAATTTGCCTGATTCAGGTATTCAGATGTTCAAATCCTGAACCGGCACACAAAATCCCTCCCGCTTTTCCAACAGTGTATTGGATAAGCCCAATAAAAATTAACGTTTTGAGGCTGTTTATGATTTCAGCATGAAGCATGAGCTCAGTTAAGCTATTGAAATACAACACAGTTTGAATTTTTGAGCAAATGTGTCGGAATGGAACAGCGATTGCATCATTCTTTGACAGAATAACGAGATCTTGCCCGTAGAAAAACGGGCTCGTTGCACAGAAAGGGTGACAGGTATGAAGAGAGTTCAGGGAATCAAAATCAGCGCACTGGCACTGGGGATACTTCTAAGC
>WJMC01000016.1 GCA_014728145.1 Candidatus Zixiibacteriota bacterium
CCCGGTCAGCGTTATTACGCTTACAGGTCGTCGTAGTTGGGACCCTCGCCTCCCTGCGGGACAACCCAGGTGATGATACCGTATGGGTCGGCAATATCACAGGTCTTGCAATGTACACAGTTTGAGGGGTTCAGCTTCAACTCCTTGCCTCCGCTGTCGGTTTCCTCCATCTCATAGACAAAAGCCGGGCAGAAATGCTGACAGGGGTTGCCGTACTCGCGCGTACAGCGGTTGTTGCAGATATCGAGATCGGCAATCACCAGGTGGGAGGGCTGATCCTCCTCGTGCTTCGTGCCGGAATAATAGACATCATCAACTTTGTTGTGCGTCAGCTGTCCGTCGAAACTGATCTTCTGCAGGTTAGGATCGACCTCGGGCTTTTTGAAATATTCCTTGATTTCCTTCATGTGGGTATGATCCTCTTCGACTTTCCAGGGATCATAGAAGCCACCGCCATCGGAAATCATCTGCATCCCGACATGCCACATCCCGCGGTAGATGCCGTTTTCGAAAGCCTGGTGGAAATTGCGTGTCTCCCACAGTTCTTCCTTGATCCACGAGGATTCGACTTTGTCCATGAATGATTTCAGTTTCGCTTCCGTGAAATCATCCGCAACCAGCGACTCAAAAATAGATTCCGCCGCCAGCATCCCGGACTTGATCGCCATGTGGATGCCTTTCAAACGACGCGGATTCAGAAAGCTGGCAGAATCGCCGGCAATCAAAAAACCATCGCCGAAATAGCGGGGCATCGAGTAATATCCGCCCTCGGGAATAGTCTTGGCCCCGTAGCGGACCATCTTGCCACCCTCAAGAATCTTCTTGACAAAGGGATGCGTTTTGTACTTCTGGAACATATTATGAGGATCGGTGAGCGGATTGCGATAGTTCAGGCCGGTCACGAACCCGAGCGAAATATGGGTGTCATCGACGGTATAGATGAATCCACCGCCGAATGTCTTCGAATCCAATGGCCATCCGAAAGTATGCCAGGCGGTCGGTTTCTCGAACCTGCCGGCGGGGATCTCCCACAGTTCTTTGACCCCGGTCGTATATGCCTGCGGATTGATTCCCTGCAGGCCGAGTTTCTTGGTCAAGGCCTTGGTCAGGTTGCCACGGGTGCCTTCAGCCAGAAGCGTCACCCTGGCCTGTATGTCGGTGCCGGGCTCATAGCTCGGTTTCTGCTCGCCCTTTTTGTCGACACCCTTGTCCTCGGTACGGACTCCGATCACCTTGTCGCCGTCGTAGAGCATCTCCTGTCCGCCCACACCGGGCAGGATATCAACGCCGGCGGCCTCGACCTGTTCACCCAGCCAGGAGGTAAAATTGTTCAATGAGATGACATAAAGCCCCTCGTTATGCATATCCGGCGGAGCATAGGGCGCTTTGAACTGCCCGTCCTTTTTGAAGAAATACAGGGCGTCTTCCTCGACCTTGTTGCCGAGCGGTGCGCCTTTTTCCTTGTAGTCGGGCATCAGTTCTTCGATACCTTTCGGATCCATGACCGCTCCGGACATCACGTGAGCGCCGATATGGGGACCTTTTTCAATCAGGGCGATCATCAACTCCGAAAGATCCTTACCGCCTTCCGGCGGGTTCTCGGAATATTCATCCACCAGTTGCTTGAGATGATAGGCGCAGGACAAACCTGCCACACCGCCCCCGACTATGAGCACATCGACTTCGAATACTTCGCGTTCCGGCTCGGACATGGTCACTCCTTGTATTTTTTTGAAAGATTATTCAGATATATAGTTTATACGCAAAATATGCCATCCCATTTTGCACCGCTATCATTATGTTCAAATAATACAACGCGATACAGCCGGATAAAATACGATTATTTTAAGCCGAGGTCAATACGATTTTGTGATATTGAGTGGTGTTGCGGCCCGATAGAGGAAAATTAAAAACCGGGGATGAGCTCCCCGGTTATCACGAGAAATTCATAATACGGGATTCAACCGTCTTACCTGCGGTCAAACAGCTTATAGATAAGAAGTCCAATCGCGGCACCCCAGACCGCCGAGGTGACCGGGTTGTTTTTGACTGTATCCCAGCCGGTCCGATAGGCGCGTTGCGAATAGTCCTTTACATTGCCGTAGACGTCATCGGCGGTATCACCGATATCATCACGCCAGCGCTCGAGACGGCTCTTATTATTGGGCGCCAGGTTGCGGGTAAAGCGAGCGATATCTCTGCGCAAGTCGCTAATGTCTTTTTTAAGATTATCCATGGTCGCTCCTTTCAATTTCGATTTTATATCATTTATTCTGACTTTGCGGCAGTAATCAAATAAATCTTCTATTATTAGTTACGGAACATCATAAATTTAAACAATACTGTATATTTGCGCAGAAATTACGTAGGAGTTATACGTATAATAATTATTATTAATTCAACTTAACGGCGACTGTAATACCATCACGAACGGGTGCGATCGAAGTCAAGAAATCCTTATCAGCGTAAAGTTTACGGGTAAATTCCATGATTGCTTCGGTCGTTTGATCGCGCTCGGAATCGAGTATACGGCCACTCCAGAGGATGTTATCGGTGATAAACAGGCCACCCTTTTTGAGCCGTTTTTTGACCGGTTCGATCGAATCGAGATAACCCTGCTTGTCAATGTCGTTTAAAACGATATCGAACGGACCATCGAATTTATCGAATATCTCGAGGGCATCGCCGACATGAAACTCCATCTTGTCTGCCTGTCCTGCTTCCACGAAAAACTCATCCGCCATCTGCTTATTCTCCTGTTTGCGATCGGTCAGATAAATCCTCCCGTCAGGCGGCAATACCTCGGCCATCCAGAGGGCCGAATAACCGTAGCCCGAACCGAGTTCGAAGATCTGTTTCGCCCCTGTGGTCAGGACATACTGTTGGAGCATGGTGCCGACAAGGGGGCCGATGATCGGGAAACTGTTTTCCTTAGCATAAGCTTCCATGCGGTCGAATGGTGATCTGCGCGCGGGCAGGATGCCTTCGATGTATTCAGTGATACCTGGATTGAGAATCTTCATTATATTATACCTTGATAAATACTTTACCGTCTTCGATCTTGACTTCGTAAGTTGCCACCTTGACTCCGGGAAGCTCGAGTGATTCACCCGTGGTGACATCGCATCTCCAGCCGTGCAAAGGACAGGTCACCAGGTTGCCCGCGACAGGGCCATCGGCCATCGGCCCGCCCTCATGCGGACAGAGGTTATCGATAGCATAAAACTTGCCGCCGATATTGAAAACGCCTATCTCGTCGCGTCCCAGGTCAAATGCCTTGCCGGTTCCCGGGGGGATCTCCGCTTCCGAACAGATCTCTTTGAACTCAGCCATATCTCTTTGCCTCCCTGTTGTATATGAATTACAAATCCAGCTCATTCAGGTCGTTGAGCACTTCCTGCGAGTGCCCGTCGACTCTCACTTTCGGATAGACTTTTATGATTTTGCCGTCCGGGCCGATAATGAAGGTTGCGCGCTGGATACCGTAGCCTGTTTTACCGAACATCTTTTTCTCCACCCAGACACCGTATTTTTCGGCGATTTTGTGATCCTTGTCGACCAGAAGCGGAAACGGCAGATTAAGTTTCTCGGTGAACTTCTGATGAGACTGCCTGCTGTCGGGCGAGATGCCCAGAAGAACGACGTCCCTGGTCTGAAAATTGCTGTAATCATCGCGGAAGTTTTCGGCCTCTTTTGTACAACCGGAGGTGTTGTCCTTGGGATAAAAATACAACACCACAGTTTTACCCGCGAGGTCTTTCAGGGCGATTTTGTCACCCGAAGTTGTCTCCAGGTTAAAAGCCGGCGCTTTTTTTCCTTCTTCAACGGGCATACTTTATTCCTTTCTATTTTTCGATTTCGTCCTCGAGCGACCGCTTCAGCATCGAATCGAGCGGTTCCGGCTCGATATTTAATTCATCATAGAACAGATTTGAGTCGCTGATGTTCTCCTCCAGGAGCATTTCGATCTGACTTTTTGTCAGTGGAAACGATTTAAAATACTCAAACGGGCTGATTGCCAGCTTGGTCAGTCCGACCGGCATATGGATTTTGGGTACCTTGCGATTCAGGGTTTGACCGATACTGTCAAGCAGTTGGTCATAGGTTACTCTTTCGGATCCGGCGATTTCATAAGTTTTTCCGATCGTCTCGGGTTTATCGAGTGCCTTGACGAAACCCTCGCAGACATTTTCAAGCGCGACCGGCTGAAGTCGGTACTTGCCGTCACCCACGACCGGCACGACAGGAGCGGATTTGATCAGCTTGACGAATTCGACCAGGGCCAGATTGCCCTTGCCGAAAATCAACGACGGCCTGAAAATGGTCCAGTCGAGGTCGGAATTTTTGATATAGTTCTCCGCGCGGAACTTGGTCTGGTGATATTCCGATTTCGATTCGGGGGAGGCACCCAAAGCGCTCATCTGCAGATACCGCTTGATACCCTGCTCGGCACAGATATCCACAAGCTTTACCGTGGTTTCGACATGCAGCTTTTCGAAAGTCACGCCGTGGTTGGGAAACTCCCTGATAATCCCGATAAGATTTATGACAGAGTCTATGTTCCTCAGGCGATGATGCCAATTTTCCGCATCCCCGATACCGCCGGAAATGATATCCACCTTATCAGCCAGGTGGCCCAGCTTGCGCTCGCTTCCCGGCCGTACCAGGCAGGCGGGACTGTGGCCCGTTTCAATCAGAGTTTCAGTTAATTTCCTGCCGACATAGCCGGTCGCGCCGGCGACAAAAACTCGCATCACCCCTCCATTTTGTGAAATATACACGTTTATAGCCTTGAAATGCAAGTATGAACATATAGTTCCGCAAAAACGGCGGGACGGGATTGCTTATCGGAACTGTTCGACGATCTCGATTTTAAACTGCGAGAAATCAGCCGGAAGGAGTTTCTTGTCCACCGAGTAGACCAGGTGACTCTGGTCATAATCGTCGGGCGTACCGTTGAGGTGAACCAGGTGCTTGGCGGTGATACAGTCCTCGAGGTAATCGTAGGTGCCGGCCTCCTGGCTGTCGAAAATAAGGCTGTAATACTGGTTTTGGTAGGAGTGTTCGGGGAAATGTTTCGTAAACAATGTCGGTTGATAGTCCGGGGCCAGGATCGAACCTTTGAGGCTGAATACCAGCGCGCACGAGATGGGCTGGTCCGGTTTAAATCCCTCAGCTTCGACAACATAGTGATCACCCTGGTCATAGATATTCAATGAATACTCTCCGGTTCCTGACTGGTAGACCACTTCGCCCTTCGGATTTCCGCCCCAGCTCAGGTCGCTTCCGATCTGTTTTTTGAATTTTTTCTCGAATTCGTCGGCCAGCTTGTCTATCGTTTTTTCGGCGTAATCATAGAGTTTCATGCGGATTTCGGAGACTGCTATTTTTTCAACCGAGTCGCGGTTGGCCGAAAACTGTTTGTAGAGGGACAGAAGCCCCTTCATTTCCATTCTGTCGTGCAGGAATTCAAGGAAATATCCGGCCAGGGGATAAGCGAAGTCAGCCCCCCCGATCTTCTCTTCAAAACCTTCGTAGGTCAGAAGATCGGCGACCTGGTACAAATCGTTGGCCAGGCCGTAATAAGCCAATTCGCCGTAAGCACCCAAATCAGCCCCGGGTAGACCGCCCAGAAAGACCGGCAGGCCGTACCTGAGAAGAGGGATTGTGCCGGTAGCGATTTCACCCAGTTTGTAGTCAATTAGCAGATCGGCGACGAGCTGTCCATGGGGAAGAAAACTTGTAATCAAGATATTGGCCGAACGATCATGCCATCCGGAGGTTTCATGACCGGCCATCTGGCGTACCTGGTTGGAGTTCGCGCAGAGTATGTATGTCAACTTATCTGCCTCGACTCGCCGCATCTCCCGTTCAGACAATTCCAGTTTCGCGCCGATTTCCTCGATCTCCCGGTCCAGTCGCGCCAAAGCGCTGTCGTTGATCTGTGTGGAATTGAAATAATGAAGTTCGTAATACCTGCCCTCATAGGTTTTCATGTTCTGCATCGTGGTCCAGTAGCGGGGCATGAAATAGAATTTGGCATCGCCGGCCTGCTTTAAAAAGTACTCATAATCCTTGTTGACATCATCACCGCGCAGATTGACTAATATCTTGAACTCTTTCAGTCCCGGTGCGACAACCTGGTATTGCACCTTGATTCTTCCGAGGGAAAAATCCTGCTGGTGGGCGAACAAGGGTGAATGCAGATCGAATTTGTAAGGCGCATCGCTGTAACTGATGCCCAGCTTGTAGACTTCACGCAGGTACTCCGAGTTCCAGAAGCCGGCACAAGCATTATAATCGGCCGCCTGTACATTGTTGAGATAACGTTTGAAAGTTCTTAAAGCTTCATCCTGGAGATCATGGCTGTCCTGCGCATTCAGGCTTGAAACGGCGATGATCAGTACAGTTGCTATGGTAAGAAAACGGCGTATCATATTTTCCTCCGCGAATTGTCCGCTATGCTCGGCAGTCCCGGTTTTTGCGACTTGAATTGATATTATACATATATCGGCCTCATTTGGCTACATTTTTTTATACCCCCGGGCGGAGCAAAGTTTTCCTTGACAGAGCCACTCCCGCAAATTAAGCTGTCTCAATCAGAAAGGAGCCCCGATTATGAACGCGATCGAATATATTGAAAAAAATTATGACAAGTTTGTGCAGGTGATGATCGATATGCTCAAGATTCCGTCGATCTCCGCCCAGAGTGAACATAAGCAGGATATGCTGGCATGTGCCGAGTTTTTGATGGATCAGCTCAAAGATATCGGCCTCGAGCCCCAGCTTCATGAAACTCCCGGTCATCCGGTCGTTTATGCTGAATACACGCAAAACCCGGATGCCCCCACGGCACTTATTTACGGTCATTACGACGTCCAGCCGGTCGATCCGCTGGATTTGTGGAATTCCCCGCCGTTCGAGCCGGAGATCAAGGACGACATCATTTACGCCCGCGGTTCGGCCGACGATAAGGGCCAACTTTTGATCCACGTCAAAGCGATCGAAGCGTTGATGAAAACAGAGGGAAGCGTGCCGATCAATTTCAAGCTGATCTTCGAAGGCGAAGAAGAGATCCA
>WJMC01000017.1 GCA_014728145.1 Candidatus Zixiibacteriota bacterium
AGACTCCTGAGCCTGAATTGTCACCTGACGATTGTTTGTAACACTCCTGTCATCGCGAGCAACTGCAAGAAGCTCGGCGCGCTTGATGTATCAGATTGCTTCGTCCCTGCACTCCCTGCAATGACATGGACACGCAGTCGTCATTTTGACCGAGGACACTGATCTTGATAGGGGGACGAGCTGAGAAATCTCGATCATTGGATTTTAATGGCAGGTCACAATCTCCCGACTAAAGTCAAGAACTCAAGACCTGCCATAACAATAGTCGGGATCCTCATGTCGTAATCTCGCCCAAGCGTGATTCCTCCTCAGGATGACGATACTAATAGTGCCCGGCAGACGCCCACATCTGCCGTGCGAAGATTACCCTCCTCAAAATCCAAAAATCAGACCGTGTTTCTCCGGCGTTCCTGCTCGAGTTCTGCCCACAGATCATAAGCCCGGCGCACATGCGGGATAGTAATCGATCCCCCCACAACCAGTATGATCGAGATCAGCTCATCGAACTCCGCACGAGTTACACCCTCCTCAAAACATCGGTCGACATGGTAGCTGATGCAGTCATCGCAGCGCAGAACAGCCGAAGCCACCAGCCCCATCATCTCCTTGACCCTGGTTGACAGGGCACCGTCGCTGTAAACCGCGTTATCGAGTGTGAAGAAACGTTTTATGTGAGTGTTCTCAGTCGAAAGTATCAGTTTATTGAGACGCTCTCGTTCAGTTTTGAATCTCTCCAGTCTATCGCCCATAAAACCTCCAATTAAACAAAACTTATTATTGATCCGTCGGTTATAACCTGTAAATCAATCAAACACGAAAGCTTCTGGCAAGTTTCTTTTCTTGCCAGATCGGCTTTCAGGCATATAATAAGGTTTATGAGCAAACGGCTGATTTATATTCTATTGGCATTATTCACCGCAATTATTGCCGGATGCGGTGATGATCTCATAGTCGAGGACCCTCCCCGCAACCTGCTCTTCTGGGATCCGCCGGAGGATTTCAAGCCGTCATATATCCGCCAGGACGAGTCCGGAACATACTGGGGACTGTTTGTCTCGCGCAGGTATTCCGGCAAACACAACCTCTGGATAGTCAACTCAACCGACCGGGAGAAATGGGTCAACCCGTTGCTGGTAGAAAATGCCTACTATTTCGAGGATCTCGATTTCGAGGTCAGAAATGACAGCCTGTTTTTCATATATTACGAGATTGCGCCTGAGTATTTTCCCGACCATGGTCTCGGTCTGGCCGAGTTTGTCGACTACAAGGACGAACTCGAGCTGTCGTATGCGCTTAACGATTTGAGGGCGGATCGCGATATCGACAGCATTCCCGACAATGTCGAGGCCGAGCTTTTGCTGTCTAATCGCCTTCCGGATACCGATCTGGACGGCAAACTCGACCGCAGAGATATGTGCCCGCATTCCAAGCCGATCGCGCAGACAACAAAACATAAGATTATTGAGATTATCTTGAAGGAAATCCTGGTCTCCTCCGGGCTGGACACACTTGAAATCGAAATCGATCAGGCCTGGAGCCGGTTTTTCGGCATCACCACCCTTAAGGAATCGTATCCCTTTTATGTATCATTGTCCGAGGAATGGGATATTCCGGAGTTCGTGGGCTTCCCGATGCCCCTGGTAATCACCAAGTCACCGCTCTGGTTCTATGACCGCCAGCGGTATAAAGGCTTCTATGACGGCACTATTCCACATATCGACATCAAGGAAATCGAAAAGATCTTCATGCGGAATTATGCCACCGCGCTGGTCAGAATCCATATCGATCCACAAAACACCAACGATTACGAGTTTGTTTTAAGCGAAAAGGATGGTCTCTGGCAGGTCGATAAAACCCTCCTGATCGAATCCGAAGATACTGAATCAGAAGAGGATACGGCACAAGAGTAAACCACCCATAATCACCGGTTATATCCACAACCCATTGTCTGCCAACTAAATATTTCATTTTTTTACACTTTTTGGAAACTATTTCAGGTTGATTTCCGTTTAACACTCTAAACAAGAGAATAATAGTCTTATTTCAAAATCTACTAACCGACTCAGGAGGTCAAAATGTTTAAGAAAGTTTTTGCGATTTTTGTCGCTGTCATGATGATTTCAGCCGTGTCAGCTTTTGCCTGCGGTGGTGACAAGACCGCCAATGCCGAAAAGGTTTCCTCCAAGAAGTATGCCTGTGGCGATAAGGGCTCGACCAAGACCGCTGATGCCGGCAAGGATGCTTCTGTTGTTAAGAACGCTTCTGTCAAAAAGGCTGATGGCAGTTGTTCTTCTGTCAAGAAGGCTTCCGCCACCAAGACCGCTTCTGACGGCAAGTCCAGTTGCCCGGTAACTGCCGCCAAGATGGCCGCCGCCAAGAAGTCCTGTGACGGCGAGAAGTCTTCAGCTGTCAAGACCGCTTCCGCAAAAAGCGATGAGTGCACACACACTTCCGCCAAGAAGGCCTCGGCTTCTACCGACAAGGTCTGCCCGGTAACCGGTAAGACTTGCGACGGCGAGAAGATCAAAGTCGAAAAGACTAAACTCGAAGCTGACAAAACCGTCATGGCCGACGAAAAGAAGTCTGACGAGAAAATGTAAATTTCTGTAACAGTCTCGACTCCTGAATAAAACGTCTTCCAGTTTCTGGAAGGCGTTTTTTTTATGCGCAATTCTTCTGTATTTTATGTAGTGCAAAAATTGACATCGTCGCCTTACGGTGCTATATTTTAAAAGATAAAAACGAGATATTCTCTAAAGCCCATACCCACCGGAGGATTTCGCCATGAAAACATATCTGCCCCTTGTAACAGTCGGCATCTGCTTGATCGTCTTTGCAATTATAACCTGCAGTTCGGGGGGTGATTCCACCGGCCCGGGATACACCGCGGTTGACTTAAACGGAGAAATTGAGTTTGTCAGCCAGAGCGGGATCGACCTCGACAGTGTCGAAATCGGATTTGGCAACAGCACAACGACCCTCGATTCAAGCGAGAATTTCACTATCACCGGTAACCAGGGAGTACCTGGCCTGATGATCGCCACCGACCTGACCGATTCTGTTCCGCTTCTAATGTCAGTGGTCGCCGATCCTCGCGAGAATATGACAAATCGTGTAAACTTGCGTTCCACCGCGCTGGCGCTGGTTTATCTCAATCCTATGGTTTGCCTGGCTGATGCCGAGGCCTGTTCGACTTCTCTGGAGATGATCGAGGACCTGCCCGAATTCTCAGCCCTCGAAAACCTGCTGTCGAGCAAACTTGCCTCCGATCCGAAAGCACTGGCAACCGAAGATCAGCAGATTCAACAGGCGGTTGTCGATGTCGTTTTAGCTTATTTCGAGGAGTTTCCGGATGTTGCCGACACGAATCTCACATTACAGAAAGAACGTTTCGGCAAACTCGTGAATCTATTTAATGACGGCACGATCATCTCACCTGTTTACTCCAGTGGCCACCAGATAAAGCACAAGAGCGGAACTGAATTCGAAGTCACCAATGCCTACGGCCGCTGGGCTTATATGCTTCTCCCGAATGGTACCAAGAAGCTATTGCCTCCCAACGGCACCATGTTCGATTTTATCAAGGATGGTGTTCCCTGGGCGCCCTCCACAACCAAGTTTAACCTGACTGTACCCGGGGGAGCCGATACACAGAGAGTCCATATTTATGGCTTCGGGTTCGATAGCGACGCTGACAACCTGTGGGACAACCTGGGCGATGATGAAAAAGATATGGCGATAACCGCCGGAGGCGTAACGATCATCTTTGAATTCTGCGGTCATATCCTCTCGCTTTACGGCAACTCCAAAAGCTTCGATATCCAGACCGGGCTGAAGCAGTCCTATGACGATCACTGGGGAATTCAGTTACTCAGCTTTATCACCGGTGATGTCAAGTTCATGGCAGATATCACCAAACTGATTAAACAGAAGAAATATGGCGAACTGTTTTACACTTTTGCCAAGCAGGTCCTTTACAAATTTGCCTACGATCCGGCCTACCGGGAGTTCTGGCTCAAGCAGGCCGGCTACACATTCAGCGAAGAAGCACTCGGTCGCCTGACCGGCCTGGTAGTCACACCAGCTGTTTCAGCACCGGTTATGGGGGTCATGATCGGTAACAACCTGACCTCGGTAGCGAAAACCTGGACCGGACTCACCTCCAGCCGTTTCAAGACCAGCTTCAAGATCTGGAAAGAGATCGGCGATTTCGGCAATGTCACCGGCGGTGTCTACGACAAGGACAATGGTGCCCCGATCAAGGGTGCCACTGTGAATCTTTTGGGCGACGACCAGAACCCGATCGACACCTGGCATAGCTACACCACCGACGAGGATGGTGGTTTCTACTTCGAAAACATCACTGTCGGAGAAAAAACCCTGCAGGCAACAAAAACCGGTTACAATGCCGGACAGGCAGATGTCACAATCGTCAAGGACAGGATCCTGACCAAAAACATCGAAATGGAGAAAATCGCCGCCACCGTAGAGGGTCGCATTTTAAATGAAGTCAAGATCGGCAATGACCTGAGCGACAGCCTGTTTACCAAAGAAGTCAACCTGCGTATCAGGGAAGTCGGGGGAGAAAACAGGAGCGAATCTTACTACGAAGCCGACGGTCAGTATTCACTGCGGGTCTCACCGGGGACATGGTATGTCGTAGTTGAACACGAGGACTATTACAATGATTCCGTCAAGGTGACTGTGACGGAGGACAAGGTCATGAAGATGGATGACCTGGTGTTGAAACCGATCCTGAGCATGAGCATAAGTTTTTACGTCGATATGGATTTCGACGGCAGTTACGAATCACAATACAATATCGATTTCGAACGGATCAGTTTCTCCAAGGTGGTTGATCCCTCACAGAGCGGTTTGGCCTGCCCCACCGGATCGTCAGCCGACATCATCTTAATTGTTGCCGAAAAGGTAGCTACCGAAGACCTGGTCACGCTCATTATCAACCTGGACAAGGTCAGGGAAAGCGACTATTATAATCTCGGCTCGATCTCCGATGCTGTCTGTCGTGGCACAAATATGGGCGGTACCGCCGTCTATATCACCAGCAGGTTTTTGTGTACGGAATCAGGTGGATCGGATACTGATCCGATGTTCTTCGGATGGCCGGCCGGACCATACTATGACAGCAAATGCAAATGCGGAGTGGGCAATATGGGAAATATGGTGTTCACCTCGTTTGGAAATAACATCACTGACAAGATCGAAGGCGCAGTTACAGCCACATTGCCCGGCTGGGCTAACTGCGAATGCGAACCGATCGACACCGATGGCGACGGCACTGATGATGACTGGGAAGTGGTTTGCGCCAAAGCCTATATGGATATTGAAATTAAAGGGATTGTCGGAACAGAGTACATGATGCAGGAGACTGCCAAAACGAATTTCGGACCTCTCGATTCACACAGCATCTTACAGTTAATATCCGATCAAAAATAGATGAAGAAAACAGAGCCCGTCAAAATTGACGGGCTCTTTCTTTTCAAAATACTACTGGATCGGACAACCTTTTGGATTTGCATCCACGATTTCAAACGGTTTGCCGCTCTGGTCGCATTCGATGATTTGGGCCAGCAAATTTCTTTCCTTACTCTTGTCATTGCCAA
>WJMC01000018.1 GCA_014728145.1 Candidatus Zixiibacteriota bacterium
CCCAGAGATTTCCCGCAGGAATGGATTACATTAATTAGTTATACAAAAAGCCCCGCATTCGCATACGGGGCTAAAATATTTATCAGTCTTGTTTCTGCCGGACAGGTTAGTTCGAGGAAACCGAAACCTGCTTGCGCTTCTTGTCTTTGCGCTCGAATTTCACGACACCGTCGATCAGTGAAAACAATGTATAGTCTTTGCCCATACCGACGTTTTCACCCGGGTGAATCTTTGTGCCACACTGGCGTATGATGATCGAGCCGGCGGTGACTTGCTGTCCGGAGAAAGCCTTGACTCCACGGCGCTGGCCGTTGGAATCTCTGCCGTTTCGGGATGACCCGACACCTTTTTTATGAGCCATGATAGTCCTCCAAAATTTCAAGACCCAAATACTTATCATATTTGGGTCTTTCGAGTATATATCAAACCTGTCGATTTGGCAAGCTATATTTTCTCCGAAACTGTATTTTTGCTTTCGGATTCGGATTTTTCAGGTTTGGTTTCCGTCTTAAACGAAAGTCCCTCATCGCCTTCACGGAAATCGACAGCGACCTCGCAATCACCGGCGTACTGTCCGCGCAGAATCTCCTCGGCCAGGGGGTCTTCGAGATAGGTCTGGATGGCACGGTTGACCGGGCGAGCGCCATAGACCTTGTCATAGCCCTTGTCGGCCAGAAATTCGCGAGCCGAGTCGGTCAGCGAGAAGGAAATACCTTTCTCGGCCAGACGCTGTGAAACCTCGACCAGGCGGATTTCGATGATTTCCTTGATATGATCCTTGGTAAGTGAATGGAAGATAATCGTATTGTCGATACGATTCAGAAGCTCCGGATTGAAAATCTTACGGAGCTCTTCCAGGACCTTCTTTTTCATGTTATCATGATTATCATCGACCTGTTCCTGGGCAAATCCAAGTGATTTGCCGTCGCGGATCTTGCGTGTACCGATATTGGAAGTCATGATAATAATCGTGTTGCGGAAATCTACCCGGCGGCCGAATGAATCGGTCAGGCAACCATCGTCGAAAAGCTGAAGCAGGATGTTAAACACATCCGGATGGGCTTTTTCGATTTCGTCCAGAAGGACCACCGAGTAGGGATGACGGCGGACTTTTTCGGTCAGCTGACCGCCTTCTTCATAGCCGACATACCCCGGAGGAGCACCGATCAGTCGTGAAACCGCGAATTTTTCCATGTATTCGGACATATCAATACGGATCAGCGCATTGGCATCCTCGAACATGAAATTGGCCAATTCGCGCGAGAGCTCGGTCTTACCGACACCTGTCGGACCCAGAAACACGAATGATCCGATCGGTCGCCTGGGATCGCCCAGACCGGCACGGGCACGGCGGATTGCCTTGGCAATAGCCTGGATCGCCTCGTCCTGACCGATGATCTTTTTCGAGACTTCCTCTTCCATGCGCAGAAGACGCTTGGATTCTTTTTCCTCCAGACGGAAGAGCGGGATGCCGGTGATCTTGGCGACCACCTGGGCGATATCCTCGCCTTTGAGCACGATCATCTGTTTTTCGCGCTCTTCTTCCCAGTCGGATTTCATTTTTTCCAGCTCCTCGCGCTTGTTTTTCAGTTCGTCGCGCAAATGAGCCGCCTTCTCGAATTCCTGGTTTTTAACAGCGTCTTCCTTGCGGGAAGCGATTTCCTCGATTTCGCTTTCGATTTCGGAGAATTCCTTGGGCTTGGTATAGGTCGACAGATGAGCCCGGCTTCCGGCCTCGTCGATAATGTCCAGAGCTTTATCCGGCTGGAATTTGCCGGTAATATATCGGTCGGACAGTTTGACTGACATTTCGACTGCTTCATCGGAAATCTTGATCTTGTGATGATCTTCGTATTTCTGTCTGAGACCCATCAGGATCTGAATCGATTCCTCGGTGGTCGGCTGTTCGACCATCACGGTCTGGAAACGCCTCTCGAGAGCGCCGTCCTTTTCGATATATTTCCTGTATTCATTCAGGGTGGTAGCGCCGATGCACTGCAGTTCACCGCGCGAGAGGGCGGGCTTGAAAATATTGGAAGCATCCAGAGAACCTTCCGCACCGCCGGCGCCGACGATTGTATGCAACTCATCAATGAAAATCACCACATCCTGGCTGTTGATAATTTCATTCATGACCGATTTGAGACGTTCCTCGAACTGCCCGCGGTATTTGGTGCCGGCCACCAGTGAGGCCATATCCAGAGTCACCAGGCGTTTGTTCTCCAGTGTCTGGGGAACCTTGCCTGCTACGATCTTCTGGGCCAGCCCCTCGGCGATAGCTGTTTTGCCGACGCCGGGTTCGCCGATCAGGACCGGGTTGTTCTTTTTACGTCTCGAAAGGATCTGGGTCACTCGCTCGATCTCGTCATCACGGCCGATGATCGGGTCGAGTTTGGAACGACGGGCCAGTTCGGTCAGGTCGCGTCCAAAATGATCCAGGGCCGGAGTCTTTGATTTTTTGCGTTTCTTGGCGAAACTGGAAGGCTTGCCGGACTGGATGTTCTTGAGCTCTTCATAAGCTTCCTGGTAGGTGATGTCGTACATAGACAGCACCTGCGCGGCCACACCTTCTTCATCTTTAAGAAGCGCCAGAAGTATATGTTCAGTGTCGATATCTTTCGATTTCAGAGCACGGGCTTCCTGCCCTGAGACCTCGAGGGTCTTTTTGGCACGAGCAGTCAGGGGAAGCTGTCCCATAGTCATCGTGCCTCCGGAAGGCTGAACGACATCCTCGATGGACTGTTTGAGGTCCGCCAGATCGAGTCCGATATTGGTTATGATCTCAACCGATAACCCTTCACCCAGGCGGATCAGTCCCAACAAAAGATGTTCCGTACCGATGTAATCATGCCGCAGACGAGTTGCTTCGTCGCGGGCATACTCGATAGCCTTTCGGGCCAGTTCGGTGAACATCTCATTCATAGTTTAAACCTCCATATTGATCTACTTAAGCTCTGCCAGCTTTCCTCTTATCAATTCCGCACGTTTTGCATCTCTTTCCGATGATGACAAATCCGTGCCGTACTTCTTCAATATATGTGCTGGCTGTGCTAACACAAGTATTTCATTTAAAAGTGTCAGAGGAATCATATCCAGAACCCCCAGGGCCATTCCCAGTCGAACGGCCGAAAGCAGGTTCATAGTTTCCTCAGATGTTAACACCCTGGCATGCTTTAGGATCCCATATGCACGCCAGATTTTATCTTTAATCTCATCCGGAGCGTCCCTGACGAGGACTTTCCGGGCGTTTTCTTCATGTTCAATCATCTGACGAGTTATCTGCTGAATCGATTCGAGTATATCGTTCTCGGTTCGACCCAAAGTCGTCTGGTTCGATATCTGGAACAGGTTTCCGAGCACTTCTGTTCCTTCGCCATAAAATCCGCGGACCGCCAGACCGAGTTTTGTGATCTGTTCGATGACCTTGTCAATCTCGCGGGTCAGCACCAGGCCGGGCAGATGAATCAGAATCGAAGCCCGCATACCGGTACCGCAGTTGGTCGGGCAGGATGTCAGAAAGCCGTAGTCGGAATCGTAGTCGTAGGCCAGTGTATCGCCCAGCCTGTGGTCGATACTTTCCGCAATAGACATCGCTTTCTGGATATCCATTCCCGAGGCCAGCGCCTGGATACGCAGGTGATCCTCTTCGTTGACCATCACGCTGGTATCTTCGCTGTCAGTGATATAGAGCGCGCGTGAAAGCCGGTCGGTAAAAAATTCGGGGGAAATCAGGTGTCTTTCGATCAGAAACTTACGATCCAGACTGGAAATTTCCTCGGATTTGTAAAACTCCCCAACATTGAGGATGCTGGCTTTTTCGAGCGCCGTCCGCACAAATTCTCTGACATTTTCTGATTCCTCCGGACTGCTCCGGGCAGGATACATCATATTCTGGATGTTGCGCGCCAGTCTTACCCGGCTCGAGACAACGATGGCACTGTCATTGCCATCGGCCTTCAGCCACGATGCGGTTTTTTCTGTCATCCCTTCAAACATACTCAGCCCTACCTATTTTTCTTCGACAATAACTTTCAATTGATCGCGGAGTTCGGCCGCCTTTTCGAAATCCTCGTTTTTGATCGCTTCTTTCAGTTTTTCCTGCAGTTCACGTTCCTGTTTGAGCGGTTCCATGGCGGTCGCGTCACCTTCGGGAAATTTGCCGACATGACGGTTGGAGCCGTGGATCTTGCGCAACAGCTCATCGAGCTGGGTCTTGAAGGAACGGTAGCATTTACCGCATCCGAATTTGCCGGTTTTCGAAAACTCGGCGAAAGTCAATCCGCAGGTGGAACAACTGATCTGCACCAATGAACCGGTTTTCTCCTTGAAATCCTTGTCGACCATCGAGGTCAAAAAATCTCCAAGAGGAAACGGCACCGATTTCAGCGGATTCTTAAAACCCAGCTTCTTGGCACAGTCTTCACACAGGTGATACTGAATTTTCTCGTCATTAGAGACCTGTGTGAAATTTATGGTAGCTTCGTTTTTCTTGCAATGATCACACAACATACCCCAGCCTCCGCTACTCTTTGCTTAAAATCCCGGCGGACAGTATATATTTTTTATCGGTAGTTTCCGCCAAAGCTCTATTATGAGTTGCAATTAAAAATGTTGTCCGCGTGTCCCGGTTGATATCTTTCAGAAGCTGATGAAGCTCGGAGGAAGTGTTTTCGTCCAGATTCCCACTCGGTTCGTCCGCAAATACAATCCTGGGAGAGTTCACCAGGGCACGAGCGACCGCAACCCTTTGTTGTTCTCCGCCCGAGAGTTTACCCGGGCGATGATTTACTCGATCTTTTAAATTCACCTTATTCAATATATTATACGCACGTTGTTCCGCTTGTTTCCGGTTATACCCGGATATTAACAAGGGCATCATGACATTTTCGAGAGCGCTGAATTCGGACAGAAGATAATGGAACTGATATACAAAGCCGATATTCTCATTTCTGAAACGTGCCAGCCTGTTTTCGTTCATATCTGCCAGGTCATCGTCGCCGTAAGCTACACATCCCTCGGAAGGTGAATCCAGGCCGCCCAGAAGATAGAGCAGGGTGCTCTTTCCGGCACCGGAGCTTCCCACGATCGAGATCATTTCGCCCTCGGCCACATTCAAATCGATACCCCGCAGGATCTCAAGCTCTCCCTCAGATGTTACGAAACGTTTTCGGAGCCCGCTTGCTTCGAGGATGGCCGGGCTTTTGTCGCGTTTCGACTGTCCACTATTTTTATTGTCGCCAATTTCCATATTTTATTTAGCCAAAGCTATTGGTAGCGAATAATTTCTAAGGGATACAACCGTCCCGCGCGGAAAGCCGGGTATAAAGTTGCCAGAAATGACAGCAAAACAGCCGCCACACATATCGTTACGAAATCCGTCAGCCTCATCTCGATCGGCAAAAAACTGAGAAAATAGATATCACCCGGAAGCGCGATGATCCTGAAAGTGGACTGAACCCAGCACATCAAATAGCCAATTACCGCGCCAAACGCTGTTCCGCTCAACCCGGATATCAGCCCGATCGACATGAAGATCTTTACGATCGAGCCGGGATTTGCCCCGATCGTCTTCAAAATTGCTATCTCCGGCTGTTTCTCCTGAACCACCATCACCAGTGTGGAGATGATGTTAAAAGTCGCTACGGCTACGATCAAAAGCAACGCCAGTGTCAAAAGTATCTTCTCCCATTTCATCCAGTAGAACAAGTTAGCGTGTGATTCGACCCAGTTGCGGACCGCATAAAACATCCCGATTTTCTGGTCGAGACGCTCCGAAATACTGATGACCTTAGCCGGGTCAGTAACTTTCACCTGAATCGCAGTGACCGGGTCAGCGGGTTTGAGATGGTCCGCAGGTTCCAGGTAGTGATTGGCCAGAGGTTCAAGAAGTGGATTTGCGAATGCCAGCAGTTTGCTTTTTGAACGCCGGAACTGATCTTTGAGTTTGAATATCTTTTGTGCTTCCGGGATCGAAACGAAGATGAAGTGATCGTCGTAATCATACATCCCCGTCTCAAACACGCCGTTGACGATAAAACGCGTTATCTTTATATCGCTCATACCGAGAGATAGACTTTTGCCCTTCAGGCTGGCGGTGAAGACGGTATCCTTCAAACCCACTTTGAGCCGGCGTGCCAGACCGCTTCCCAATACCGCCCCGGGCAGGTTTCCGCCGGATTTGAACACAAATTTTCCGCGGATCATGTTCTCGCGCAGGCTCGAGACCCGGCCGAGTCTGCGGGGATCTACTCCTCTGATAATCACGCCGTCGGTCTCATATTCCGAGCCGACCGCGCCTTTTCCGACCACCAGGGGCATTGCCCCGACGATCCCGGAGGTGGATTCGATTTCCTCGATCAATTCGCCATAATCTTTAATACCGCTGTTATTGTAGCCGTAAACAGTGATGTGAGATATTGTTCCGCCAATACGGGATTTGACTTCGGTCTCGAAACCGTTCATCATCGAATTGACGAATATCACCACAGCTACGCCGAGAGCGACTCCCCCGATCGAGAGGAAAGTCAGAAGTGAAATGAAGCGCTCCCTTTTTTTCGACTTCAGGTATCGCCGTGCTATGAAAAATTCAAAGCCCATCTCATTCCGGTTTCAACTGAGGGAAGAGGATCACTTCCCGAATATTGGTCTGCCCGGTCAAAAGCATGAACAACCGGTCGATTCCAACCCCCAGACCGCCGGTAGGGGGCATGCCGTACTCCATCGCACGCAGGAAATCTTCATCCAGGGTATGTGCCTCGTCATCGCCGAGTTTCGAGAACTGCTGCTGCATCATGAAACGGTCGCGCTGGTCATCGGGATCATTCAATTCCGAGAAAGCGTTGGCGACTTCCGAACCTGCCACGAACAGTTCGAAACGTTCAGTCAATTTGGAGTTATCGCGGTGGAGCTTTGCCAGAGGTGACATCTCGATCGGATGATCGGTGATAAATGTCGGCTGAATCAGCTCCGGCTGAACTTTTTCGGTAAAGATGTCATCGATGATTTTCGGTCGGCCGCGATCCTTTTCGATTTCGATTCCAAGTTTTTCGCAGGATGCGATGATTTCCTCAGTGGACATACTGGCTATATCCATGCCGGTATACTTTTTGATCGAGTCCAAAATCGGGAGGACCTCCCACTCGCTGTCGAAATCGAACTTGTAATCGCCGAACTCGAACTCGGTCTTGTCGAAGACCTCCCGCACCACAGTCAAAAGCAGGCGGCGGAAAAGTCTCATGATATCGTGATAATCGGCATAGGCCATATAAAATTCGACCATAGTGAATTCCGGATTGTGGGCGCGGTCAATACCTTCATTTCGGAAGTCCTTGCAAACCTCGTAGACTTTTTCATAGCCCCCGATTATGAGCCTTTTCAGATAGAGCTCATCGGCAATTCGCAAAAACAACTCAGTGCTGAGGGCGTTATGGAAAGTCGTAAAGGGGCGCGCAGATGCTCCCCCATAGAGAGGTTGCAAAACCGGTGTCTCGACCTCCAGAAAACCCTCCGCATCCAGGAAATTGCGGATCGCTCGGATCAGAGCACTGCGTTTGCGAAAGAGATCTTTTATCTCCGGATTGGCAATCAGATCGAGGTATCTCTGCCGATAACGAGTCTCGATATCCTTGAGGCCATGCCATTTTTCAGGTAGCGGTCGCAGGGCCTTGCTCAGAACCGCTAACTTTTCGACCTGGATTGTAATCTCGCCGGTGCGGGTTTTAAAGGCGGGACCGGTAACGCCGATTATATCACCGATATCAGTCAGTTTATAGAGCTTGAAAACGTCGTCGCCGACTACATCTTTTTTGACATAGATCTGGATTTTACCGCGCTCATCCTGAATATGGCTGAAGGCCGCCTTGCCCATCACGCGAGTGGTGATGATCCTGCCGGCTAAAGACATTTTCTTTTCTGATTTTTCCAGCTCCTCGAAATTCTCGAAAACATAACTCGAATCTGTATCTTTTTCGAAACGGTAGGGAAAAGGGTTTATGCCCAGCTCGCGGATCTGTTCGAGCTTATACCGTCTGGCTTCCAGTATATCGGACAGCTTTTTCTGTTGATCTTCTGCCATATCGAACTCCATCGATTGTCAGGTTAAACTTCACGGCTGTATTTTTGCTTAAGCATCCTGGCGACTGCCTCCGGGACCAGGTCCTCGTACTTTCCGCCATGCTCGGCCGCATCCTTAATAATGCTCGAAGAGAGATAGACATACCTGAATGAGGTCATCAGAAAGACGGTCTCCGTCTTGCGCGACATCTTACGGTTCATCAAAGCCATCTGGAATTCATGTTCGAAGTCAGATACCGCCCGTAAACCCCTCACGATCGCCACCGCTTTCTCACTTTCGGCCAGGTCGGCGATCAGGCCGGAAAAACTGATAACTTTGATTTTGCCGTTTTTTGAAAATGACTCGAGTGTCATCTGAAGACGTTCTTCTTCGGTAAACAGGTATTTCTTCTTGGGATTGTGCGATACCGCTACAATAACCTCGTCAAACAGGCTGGCCGCGCGCATGGCGATATCGACATGGCCGTTTGTTATCGGATCGAAACTCCCCGGGTAAATCGCTTTTCTGAAGGTGCCTTTCATCTTCTTTAACCGTCACTTATGTTAAGCGTAAATTTTTTCGATTTCACGATGAGCCAGAAGCAGTGTCAGGTATTCAGCCTCGAAACCGATTTCACCGCTTTGTGGCAGATCGTCTTTGTCGATGGTGTTCAGTTGAAGCCCGAGTTCGTCTTTGAGCTTTTGACACTGTTCAGCATCGAAATTGTCCTTCAAGATATAGACCGGAAGCCGTTCTGTAAAGCCGCTGGAAGCGGAATATACAGATAAATCCTGATTTAAAAATCCTGTCCTGAAATCACCAGCGGAAGCGCTTGAAGCGATCGGTTTTTGCTTGATGACCGGGTAACCCCGGGACTGGAAAAATACCGCCCGTATATAATCTGGATCGCGCAATAGAATAATCCCCTCGTTGAAAAGGGAGGGCAAACCATCGGCGTATTGCCTGAATAACTGCTGGACCGAAAACATACCGCTGGCCACCAGTCCGCGCGTTTGAAGTATTTCATTGAATCGGGCCAGGTGGCTGTCGCGTATCGCCAGGCAGTATTCGGATTTCAGTACCGGGTTATCGCTTTTTCTCGGAAGGGTGCAGATGGTCTGAAACTCTCCGTCATCACCCGGCAGAGTCTGCCTGATTTCCCACTGGCGGTGGTTTTTGGGAAGCTCTCGGTCGAGCTCGGGATACACAATCGCTGTCGCAA
The DNA here is from genome assembly GCA_014728145.1 of Candidatus Zixiibacteriota bacterium. Classification (NCBI taxonomy): domain Bacteria; kingdom Pseudomonadati; phylum Candidatus Zixiibacteriota; species Candidatus Zixiibacteriota bacterium. Next base: position 9,276 of record WJMC01000018.1, read on the forward strand.
CCGTCATTTCGGGCGGAGGTACAAGATATGTTCGCAAATGCTTGAAAGACGGCATTCGCTTCCCGATCAGTTCCTTTAGAGCCTGATTGAGAGAAACGAATAGTTCAGTCCACTCAGAAGTCTCAAATTCGATTCGCCCATGGTCGAGGATTTCGGGACGGTCTCGGTCGAAACCGCTGTATAGATACTTGAAACCGCCGGAATATATCTCCAGCGTCAGAAAGTCCTGCTTCAGTCTGAGCAAATTACTCCAGTACGATGAAATTGGCTATTTTCTCGAGGGTTTTCGGCCCGATACCATTGACCTGTTCAAGGTCATTCAAATCATCGAAATCGCCGTGGGCAACACGATGCTCGACGATTCTCTCGGCGTATGTCGGTCCGATGCCAGGCAAAAGCTCGAGAGAATCTGCCGGGGCGGTATTGACATTGATACTCAAATGACTGCTTCCGGATGGCACCGCATTATGGAGGCTATGAGCATCGTTGCTTTTATGACGGGCCTGTACTGTTTCGATCAATAATTCCGGTGGAAGCTTACGATGAGATTTCTGGTAAATCATCAGGGCCCCGCCCAGTATCAGGCAGGCCAGCAGAAACAGAACCGCCCACAGATCGTTTGCGGTGAAAACCCTTTTTCTCTCCGAATCCATGAGCAGAAGATACTAACCGCCAAACAGCAGGGCAACTAAAATTTTGCCCACATTGCCCAGCGATTCGGGACTGCATTTGTCCGGGGTGTCCTGAACCGTATGCCAGTACGGATAATCGAAATCTATTACCACGATCGAGGGTATACCGATGAACATGAAAGGCAGGTGATCGTCGTAGACCGCGTAGCCGACCTGGGGCTGGAAGGTTTCGATACCAAGTTCTTCAGCCAGATCCCAGACCTTGTTGACAATCGGACGGGATCTCTGCACTGAATACTGCTCTTTATATATCTTCTGGTCGGCGTCGCCGATCATGTCGATTACTATCACGAATTCATAAGTGCTGACCTTGATTTGCTGAGCATAGTGCTTGGAGCCGATACAGAAGTAATCCAGGTGACCGTCGCGCCCCCAGTCCTCGAGATCAAAAAGCACCAGATCGACGCCGATTTCAGGTTCGTGGCCTGCGAGGATGTTGGCTAATTCCATGAAAACCGCCACACCGGAAGCACCGTCGTTTGCGCCCAGGACGGGCTTGTCATGGTTTTTCGGGTCGGGATCCCGGTCGCACATCGGCCTGGAATCGTAATGAGCACCGAGCATGATCCGCTTGTCTGCATCAGGATAAAATCGAGCCACAACATTTCTGATCGGCAGAGTCAGATTCTTGATCGTGTCGGTGAAAGTCGAACTGTCGATGAATACCTCTGCACCACAGTTGCGGAAATGCTCGATGAACATCGTTACAGCTTTGCCGTGGGCCTCGGTGCCGGGTACACGCGGTCCCAGGTCAGTTTGATCAAGAATGTATTGATAAGACTGCTGGGAATCGAATTGCGGTACCTGGTTTCCGCAGGCCGAAAGGCAGATTATTCCGACCAGGAATATCCAGCCGAAAGGCTTAGCCATCGCTGTCATCAGAAGTTGATCTCCACCCAGATACCCAGCTCGCGCACATGGCTTTTCTGGAAACGGGTTTTGTCGTTTGAATCCTGCCAGCGTGCCGACAGCCCGCCATTGATATTGGTCGAGAAACTGTAGGAGATACGCGGCATGATCGTGAAATCCGTCTTGTCTGAAGTGGTCGTCCAGCCTTTATCGTTGTGCGAATTGTTCTCCGATTTCTGGTGCTTGCGCGAAACACTTATGTTAAACGAGAGGCTCGACTTCAGACGGCCGAAGATCGGAAGTTTGATACTGCCGTCGCGCGCGTTGAGAGTGAAACGCATCGAAAACTGCCAGTTGTTGGAAGTCGTGCGAGTTTCGTTGGCGATTTCCCCGGCGTTATAGTTTTCACGCTCGCTGATTTGGCGGTCGTATTTCAAATTGCACTGCAGCTTATTGAACCACGTAAAATTCATCCCAAAAAACGGGGCGTAATTCTCCGAAATCGTGCGGGTTTGCAATACCTCTCCGATGGTGGTATCAGCGGTGCTGAATGTCAGGTCTTCTTTTTTGGCATAGCGCGTGTCTATCGCGAGTGAATTGAAGAAGAAACTGATCAGCTTGTAGCGCTCCAGGTTGGAAAGTGACCACGACAGGTCGGGGAACGTGGTTCCCTCGGATCGATTCTTACGCACCGATGATTCCGATTCGTTAAACGCGTACTTGGCATTGATGCGTGATCCCATTATGAAGCGCACATCCGAGCGCGCGTTGTAGGCGACCGTCTGCGTGTTGACGTTACGGGCGGTTCGGCTGATGACCGAATCGTTGATCTCCACACCGGGATCATCGGAGAGACCGAGTATATATCTCCAGGTTGGGCGCTCCTCCAGTCCCCAGTATGTGTACTTGTTGTCGATCGAATAACTGCCGGAGATATCTCCTAATCTGTTTGTGAAGAAACGGACGAATGCCAAAATCGGCTTATGCGGGGCGAATCCACCGCCCTTTTTGGTTGAATCGGAATCGGGCGGGGGAGCGCTTCCGCCGTGGCCGGTTCCGAAGAATGCCTTGGGACGGAAACTTCCGCTGACCGTGATAGAATTGCCGTTTCTGACGTTGCGCGTGCCGGCCTGGTTTCGGGCCGGATCGGAATTCTCATGGTAGTCGGCCCGATAGGAAAACTTGTGTGTCAGAAAATTGAACAGCGCCGGGCTGTAATTCAAATTGAAATTCTGCTTGTTGTCGAGCTCAATACCGAGCTTCATCTCAGATGGCTTGAAAGAGAATTTGATATCGTCTGTATCGCGGATATCCCGTTTCGTTTGCAGGCTGTAATCCGCCTGCATGGATTTGAACACCGGCCACTTGAGCGCGAGATCGCCGTCGAGCGTGCGGTTGTAAGTCGAGGTCTTGAAATCCTGGTTGTTAATACTGCTTGAATAAGTCTTCTGCGCCACGGCTGACATTTTGAAAGTCGACGGCAGATAGCTGAATTCGGAATTACCGATCGCATCGGGAAGAAGGGGAATCGGTCGCAACCAGAACAGAATCGGTATCGTGAACTTGCCCTTTGGCGACAGATCGTAACTGCCCTTGGCGGTATATGACTCCGACTGGCTGGTCGGGACCGTGGGTGATTTGCTCTGGGTCTCATTGTAAGAGAAAGAAGTCGTGATCCGGTTCAGTATCAAATTAAAGAGCAGGTTGCCGCCACGTTTCCTGAAGGACTGCGAGATTGAAAAACGCCGGTTGGTGGAACGCGAGGTCTGGGCCTCAAGGTCATCATCGGGGATAATGATATCCGATCCCGGCTTGAGGCGCGGAGTCGACTCGTTTCTGCTCCAGCTGTACGAGAAGGGCAGGCTGGCTCCCCAGCTCGGAGGCAGGAATTTGTGCAGGCTGATCCGCGTTGTATAACTGTAACTGGTCTGCTGTTTGCCGGAACCCAGATTACCCTTGTTGGCGGCTGTCAGGTTGCGGAAATATTCATCCTGATTCTTGTAATTCGCGCTGTATGATATGAAATCTGAAAATCCTCCCGAAATCGAAGCACGCATAGCCATACCGTTGTCATCACGGGCATCGCTCAAGCGCAGTTCATCGAGCCATAACTCACCCGATATCGGCATATAATCGAGCGTATCGGAATTGGTTATACCGATCGCGAAGTACTGGATTGTGGTCAAAGATGGCGATCCCCTGACAGTGTATTTACCTAACGTGATTTCATTTATTGAGGGGTCGTCCAACCTGGCCTCGGTCAGATCATCTTTGAGCGGAGTGATCTCGTTAAAATCTATCACCACATGGTTGGAATCATGCCAGCCCGGATAGATGTTCGTATGATATCCATAAAAATTGTTTCTGTCCCGACCGAGCCTGAAGAGTACCCTGATCGGGGAGGCCTCACCTCCCGGAAGAGAATCGGGACCATGTACGAACATTCTGATTTTCTGGTAGCCGGCGTAATCCTCAGCCTGGAACAGGGTTCGCGAGGCAATGGCTGTATCCGGAACCATCCTGACGATCGTCGAATCGGTCGGATTGCCGCTGGAATCGACGACTTCCTCTATTACCTCGTGATAATTGAGGTTGTTAAAGCGGACCAGAAGCGACTGCTCTTTTTCATAGGTGTCGGTGGTCTTGTCGTAGTATCCTTCCACGCCCGGGGGAGATTCGTAATTCGTGTTGTCTTCGGTGTTGATAACCGAGATCGTGAAACTTGTGTTTTCACCGGTGCGGTCGATATCTGTCGGATAGATTACCGAGTCTTCTTCCCAGCGCACGGTGACTATGTTGATGTCGGCAATTTCCACTATGGTCGTGGTGTCGAAGTCGGTCACCCACATGCGCGCGTAAGCGATCCGTCCCCAATCGGGGTTGCCGTAAAAGTCGTAGTTGCTCGAATCCTTGAGCGGGATCTGGAAAGTTTCCCAGCCGTTGATATTGGAGCCTGCCACCCGGAAACGATCCAGGTCGGCGTAATCTATGGTAAACTGGAAATAGTCATTGTTGACATCGAGCTGACCCTCGCCGGAGATATCTTCGGTATCGGGGTAATTACCGCCGGCATCGAAACGATTATTCTCAGTACCGTTGATATTCGAATAGTCATCCTTATCTTCATAGCTGTAATTATCATCATTGGGATCCGGATTGTCTGTGGGATCGTAGCAGGGTTCAGTAGAGTCCGCCAGCTGGTCCAGTCCGACATCTTCAAAGCTTTCCAGAATGCCATTCTGGTTGGTGTCTTCGGAATCGAGAAAACCGTCGCCGTCAATATCCTCGGAAATCTCTCCCAGGTCGATGACCAGTTTTCCGTTTAAGGGAGAATTGCCGTAGTTCGTACGCATCCTGATTTCCAATAACTGGGCCCGGGTCTGGTCCATGGCGCTGGAGGAGAAACCGCGCATAATCCCGGCCCAGCTTGTACTCGGATCAATCGGTTCTTCATCGAACTGACAGGAATCGACTTCGATCTTTCTGGTATTTGCCGGCCTGAACTCCAAAGCCAGGGTGGTCTTGTGATCGCTTCCGCGCACGTCGCGATTATATATCTGCTGAACTGAATAGGGGTCGTAACGGTTGTACCAGTAAAGTTTACCCCGTGGTCCAATCGTGTCGGGAGGAGCGGATGACTTATCCCACTGGTATCGAATCACACCCAGGCTGTAGGCTTCCTTGGAACTCTCGAAATCATCGACATAGGCTTCACCGGCGACATTCGGATTCGGCCGCGATTGGGCCAGCTCACCGGATATCTGTAAGGGCGAAGCGCCTTTTGCCTCGATAAACGGCAGGGCGTCGGTCAGTTTGGTCAGAAACGGCAGTTCCGTCTTGTAGGAAAAATCGGTGTCCCAGACCATGTATTTTGAGGTCTCCTGGCCGACACGCGGTTTACGGTCGGTCGATTTTTCTCCTTTATATAGAAGGGTGCCTCCGATATTAAAATTCTGGCTGAGCTCATATTCACCGCGGATTCCGAACAGGCTTTTCTTTTCTGAGGCGATAAACGGTTCGTATTCGAAATCGATTTGAAGATCGGCATTGGGGTCTGAAACCTTATCGGTCAAAAAGTTGATCCGACCCAGCTCATAGTATATCCTGTAATCGCGATTGCGCTGGAGTTCCTCGCCGTTTAAGACGACTCGTTCCGAGCCCTCGATGATGTTGATATGGCCCAGGTAGTATTCGGTCTGTCTCTGCGAGGTCGCGAACTGGATATAGTATTCCGTGAACTCCGAACCGCGACTTGTAATCGAACTCTTTCTCAGGTTGTATATCTCCGGTACCTTCTCGGGAAGCCGGGCATTGGTAGTGGTGGCGAAGGTCGTGTCCATGTTGAACGGTTCCGGATGGGGGAAGATCAGGTAACCACGGTCACGAATCAGGATATTCGGGTTATTCGCATCGATTCTGCCATCGGGAGTTGGGCTTCCGGTTACGTCAGTGCGGTCCAATCCCAGGATCTGGATGTACGGGGTACCGTCTTCGGTGTGATCGAGGTTATTATCTTCCTGCGTTTCGGTTCCGGGCGGACCATAGAAGATTTTTACCTCGATACCATTCGGATCTATATCGCGCGCGCCCAGGCTGTAAACATTGCGCCATTCATAGTAAAATGATTCCATAGTGGAATCGGCACGATTTTCTTCCAGTGCGATCAACTTCAGGTCGAGAGTGTCTCCGACTTTGCTTCCGATTTCTGCAATCTCACCGTTGTCGTATTGAACTCTAAACCACCCGGCGATAAGTTTGCGCCGGTCGTAGGTAAAAACTTCCAAATACTTGGAGCGATTGTAAACATAGTATTCATCATATTCCAGGCGGCGTACGGTAGTCACTATGTCCTCATCGTTGGCCTCGGAATTGAATGGCTCAGCGGGATCGACCGAAACACGGGCATACTCCCATTGTTCGGAGTTGATGTCGTTGTTTACATTGCTCTGCTGATAGACGAAGATTTCTGATTCTATGATTTCTGCGACTCTCGGCTTGGTCGGTTTTCCGCGCGATTCCGCATCCAGGCCGAGCCAGAAGAAAGTTCGCTCGAGGTAGTTGTAATCACGTTTGTAATTAGTCTGCTGGGAAGCTCCCGCGGTGAAACTTGAGGTTTCCGTGGAACCCTTCTCCTGTGAGACAATCGCGGTCAGGTCGAGCGGCCCGATCTTTGCGGTAGACTTGATGCCAAACAGGCCCTGCACTCTCTGTGAGTAGCCGACGAACTGTGTGTTTGGAAGCGAGAGATTTGTATTGCCAGCCTCTATGGTCTGAATTATTTCATCCTCGGTGCCCTTGTAACGAATCTTGATCGTGTTGGCCAGGTCAGTCTTGCGCTCCGAGTTCTGGTCGACTTCGACTGTGATCTTGGTTCCAATCGTACCGGTGATTTTGTAGCGTGAAACCTGCTCCATGTCGAGTGAAGGGAATTTATTGACACGGTTGATAGCATCCGACTCAGTATCGGTCCACTGGCTTCTCCCGGAGAATGAAATTTTCTGGTAGCCGGTGACATTCAGTCCGGCCGAACCTTCGCCGGCGACCGCCTCGACCAACGACCCGATTGCGGGCAGGTCGACCTTGATATTTACCAGGCCCGCGGCCTTGTCCTTTTCAGCTCGCTTGGTGGATTCGTACATGTTTTCTATCCACCAGCGGTTGACACCCTCCTCGCTGTAAACTCTGGCATTGACAAGGTAATTCTGGAAGCGGGGCGTCTCAAGTTTGTGGTCTTTGATCCTGCGTTCGTAGAGAATGTTTCTGGTTTCCAAATCCCAGCTGGTTTTTTTGGATACCGATACACGCCTTAATGCTAAAAGCCCCTGGGGATCGCCATGAAAATAGATACCACCGCGATCTCGAGCCTGGGGAAAGGGCGTAATTGAGGGAATCTGATACCGCAGGGGCATCTGCAGATTGGTGTATGTCTCGATCTGCTCCTCGTCTTCATCCTGAGCAGAAGCGAGGCCTGCGGTAAGGCATACCAGCATTACCGCTATGAACGCTGGAAACAAGAAAAGTCTTTGAATGTCCTTCACTTCACATCCTGAGTTACAATCTAAGTCCTGTAAAGATTTTCGATAAATCTCTCCTTATGGTTTAATCTCCAAGGTAGGTTATTTCTTCTTCCAGCGTGTATCCGAATTCATTTTTGACTCTCTCTTTTAACATTTCCGCCAGTTTCCTGACATCCTCAGCCTTTGCCTGCCCCGAATTTATTAGGATATTGGCATGATTCTCGAAAACTCGCGCGCCCCCGATTGTCAGTCTTTTAGCACCGATTTTGTCGAGCAGGTAACCGGCTGCCAGCTTGCCGTGGGGCTGATCCGGAGCTTCGATATTTTTAAAAAAGCATCCCGCCGAACAGTCCCAGCCAGGATGTTTCGTTTCTCTCAAGGCCAATATCTCGGACTGCTTTGCAATCAGTTCCCGCGCAGGTTTGCGTTCAAAACCCAGTTTTACGCGCAAAACCACCTCGCGGGTTTTTTTCAATATACTGTTTCGATACGAAAATGCAAAATAATTATTGTCCTCCCAGCGGGGCTCCTCTCCGGGCTTTAAAATCTCCGCTGAAGTCAGGCTGTCGGCAATCGAGGTCCCGAACGCGCCGGCGTTGCCATACACCGCCCCGCCCACTGTGCCCTTGATTCCTGCCAGGGTTTCGATTCCCTGGAGTCCCTGGTTGCACATAGTATCCACCAGTGTTTCGAGGTTATAACCGGCATCTACCAGCAGGTGATCAGCTTCGATTTTGAGTTCGGAATTGGCGATGTAAATAATCAGGCCGTGGTAGCCGGAATCGGAGACTAGGATATTCGATCCGCCACCGATCACGAAATAACGAATACCGCTCTGGTGAGCCAGGTTGACCGAATCAATGATATCATCCCGATTACGGCATTCCACGAAGTAACTGGCTGGACCGCCGATCTTAAACGTGGTATAATCTGCCAGGGAATGATCCTGGAAAAACTTGTCTTTAAATCTTTTTTGTAGCAGGTCGATGACCTCTTTTGTTGCCTGCAATGCCGTTATCCTGTCATGGTGGGCAAGCATCGCTTTTCCCACAGTTTATACAATTTAAGCCCCATAAGTTCTTGTATCGGCACCAATTTTATTGATTTTTCCGATTATTTTCATCTTCCCGGCTGTCGGCCTCGGATTCTTCGGATGACTCCCCGGATTGAGCCTGATTTTCGCCGGATTCCGAGTCTGGCCGATCTTTTTCGCGATTGAGCTCATCCAGGTAATTCATACGAAGCTGATAGAGCACTCGTTTTAACAAACCGTCTTCGTCTTGTGTCAGATTTCCGGTCGTTTTCTTTTCCAGCATAGCCAGCATATCGATAGTCATCTGGGCCTGCTGGAGGTTTTTCTCAGTTTTCTGGGTTACCGGGTTGATGATTTTTCCGAGCGCTTGCATAGTAGAAGCCTCAAGGGAGAGCAGAAGGCTCATAAACATCGGGTCGGCCTGGGGCTGTTTGTTGTTTTGATCTTCAGGCATATCAATTCTTCTCCATCAACCTGATCGCGATCGAGAGGTTGTACTGCAAATCGAGCAGTTCCGCTTCGACTTTTTTTATAGTCCGTCCGAGATCGTAATCGTCGACTTCGTCCTTGACTTTCTTGATAATGTCGGCGATTTCGTAGGATTTCTCCGCGGCATCCTTGAGAAGTTGTAAGTCATTCATTTTAACCTCGCCTATCCCCCGAAGAGATGCGACAGTAATCCGCCGTATTTCGCGCGGATTGTCTGTTTTAACAGCTTGCCCTGTTTTTCGGGTAATTTAATTTTTTTTGATACTATGTCAAAGGCATATTTGCGGGCAACCTTTAAAAGCTCGGCATCACGGATTATATCAGCCAGCCTGAATTCCGGAAGCCCGTGTTGCCGTTCTCCCAGAAATTCTCCCGGCCCGCGTAGCCTCAGGTCGAACTCGGCGATCTCGAAACCATCCTGCGTAGAGGCGATCGCCTTGAGCCTTTCGGTCGCGGTTTCGCTCGCTTTTTCCTCGGCCAGCAGTATACAGTAAGATTGGCTTTCTCCGCGACCGACCCGGCCCCGTAACTGATGCAGCTGGGAGAGACCAAATCGTTCCGCATTCTCAATCAGCATAATCGAAGCCCGGGGCACATCGACACCCACCTCGATCACCGTGGTCGCCACCAAAATATCGATTTTACCGTTGCGAAAGCGGGAGGCGATCTGCTCTCGGTCTTCCGGCCCCAGCCTGCCATGGATCAGCGCCAGTTTGAATTCCGGGAAGACTTTTTCACTGAGCCTCTCGAATTCTCGCGTGGCCGCTTTCAGGTTCAGCTTCTCCGATTCCTCCACCAGCGGATAGACAATATAGGCCTGGCGCTTCTTTTTAATCTCGCTTCTGATGAATTCATATATCTTTTCCCTGGCCGAGAGAGGCCGAAGCGCTGTCTTGATCGGCTTTCGACCGGGGGGGGGCTTGTCGATCACCGACAGGTTGAGGTCTCCGTAAACGGTCAGCGCCAAAGACCTTGGAATAGGTGTGGCGGTCATGACCAGCAGATCGGGACTGCGCCCTTTCTCGCGCAGACGGCTTCTCTGGGCGACCCCGAAACGATGTTGTTCATCAATTACAACCAGTCCCAGGCGCTCATAGCGCACATCAGCCGAGATTAAAGCATGTGTGCCGACTACAATGTCTGAATAACCCGAAGCGATTTCCTCCAAAGCCAGCCTGCGTTGCCTGGTTTTCAACGACCCGCTCAGCAACTTGATATTGAGATCGAACCCGGCCAGCATACGGGTGATCGTGTTATAATGCTGTTCTGCCAGGAGCTCTGTGGGCGCCATAAATGCTGTCTGCAGATCGTTTTCGACCGCGTAGAGAATCGCCGCCAGCGCCACAACTGTTTTACCTGAACCGACATCGCCCAGAAGCAGGCGGCTCATCGGCCCGTCCTGCCGTAAATCGTCAAAAATCTCGCCCAGTACACGGGCCTGCGCGCCAGTCAGTTTAAACGGCAGAGATCGTTTAAATTCCTGCAGTAACTCGCCCGGTACCTGGTAGACATGATCCTTGGTAGTGCGTTTATTGTGGGCGTGGACTGTGGCAATGGCGATCTGGAGCAGAAACAGCTCCTCAAAAGCTAATCTCTGACGGGCGGTCTCGAGGCGGGTTTCATCCTCGGGAAAATGGATCTGCTCCAGCGCTTCGGCTATCTCTGGCAGTGTCAGTTCCTTTAAGATGAATTCCGGC
>WJMC01000019.1 GCA_014728145.1 Candidatus Zixiibacteriota bacterium
CCGCTCAGGAGACCATCGGAACTGAGGGTCAGGCCGGTACCGGCCAGGTCGCCGTTTTTATCCTGCCAGGTCATGTTTCCCATACCGCCGGTGGCGGTCAACTGCTGGGAATAACTGAAACCGACCGTCCAGTCCGGCAGGCTGGTCGTGGTGATTTCCGGATTGAACTCGATCGACGGGAAGGTAATGAAATCGATCCAGCCACAATCCGACCCGGATGACTGCGAGCCGTCCTTATCGTATTCCCATTTAAACGTATGCAGTCCGGCGCTGACGCTGTAAACCGCCTCGCTGTAGCCGGCCGTACCGGCCCATTCATCCTGAAGCAGGCCGTCGATATAGAAACTGAGATAATCGTAACCGCTCTCGGAAGAGACTTTATAGAAGAAACTGATCTGACCGCTTGAGATGACATCCGCGGTCAATATCAATGAAGAACTCTGGTTGTCTGAAATCGAGCCGGATTTAGCTGAATAACTGCCCTCGTAAACGTCGCTGGCAGTGATCGTCCAATCCGCGGAACCGCCGAATTCCCAGGGGAAGGTGGCAAAATCTCCGCTCTCGAAATCCTCGATCTGGAGACCGATCATGACACTGAATGTCAGCGTGTCAATATAACCGCCGTCAGCGGTGACCTCGAGTTGCAGGGGTGCGGAATATTCCAGGGGACAGCTCAAATCGACAGCAAATTCATACTGGCTGTTGGAAATTTCGGTTCCACCCAGGGCTCCGATATCGGGATAAGTCGAACTGTTCTGCGTAACCGTCAGGTACGGGTCCGAGGTAAACAGCGTTCCCACGGTGTTGTAGGAAATTCCAGCACCGCTGTTCTCCAGCGTGATATTGAATCCGACCGTATCCCCGGGATCGACCGGACCGCTGTTGTGGCCGGCGAACTGCAGAATCGGTTCATTCGGCAGAGGCTGAAGCTGGACGTCATGACGGACCGCGTCGAACTGCGAAACCGCAATCGAGAAAATCGTGTCGGGATAATAACCCGGCGCGCTGAAAATCAGGTCGTAAGTACCGGCCTGGAGCATGCGGTGATAATCGCCTACCTCCGGGTCAGTGTACACCTGCGAGCTGTCCTGGTCCTCATCGTAATTTATCACTTCTACCATGGCATACAATGGAAGCCCGGTACCGGCATCGGTGATAACTCCCCTGATACCATACAGGGCGTTCTCGAACCAGTTTAAAAACGAAGCTTTATTATAAGTCCAATGGGCCGGAAGCTGACTGGCAGGAAGCTTCTTGACACCTGACAGCTCGAGCGTGACCTCCCGGCAATGGTGCCAGTAATTCATATAATCCTGGCGATTTCCGGAAGTAGTGTACCAGTCATAGCCGTTAGTGATTCCGTTGTTTAAATCTGTGAGGTAACCCGACGGGCTGTAAAACTGGGCCGAGTCAGCATAGGCGCGGCTGATATCGATATACCACAGGTCGTCGACATGACGACGCGACCAGGTATCCCAGGGGTAGTTTACAACCTCGGCACCGCCATGAATATTGGCGGAGATCGCCAGAGTATAATCCTCGGCGAAATCCATCATCGCGACCGTTTCCGCCTGCCAGGGGCCGTTTGGATTTGATATCGGACCGTCCGGGTCAGGAAAATTGCGGTTGATGTCATAACCGTTGCTGTTGTAGCGGGTTGAATTATTCACAGTATGATTACCACCGGCATAAGTACCATCGGGATTAGCCAGCGGATTGATCCAGATCTCGCAGGAATCGACCAGACGGGTGGCCAGTGAATCCGTGCCGTAATTGCTCAGCAGGTAGTCAATCAGGCGCAGGGTCAAAACGTAACCGGCCAGCTCATCGCCGTGCATCGTGGCCGTGTACATCACACCTGGCTCATCCTCCTCGACACTGACATTATCAGAGATCCTGGCAAACAGGATGTCACGTCCTTCTTCCGACAAACCCACATTCACAATCTCGCAAAGATCGGGATAATCGCTCTCGAACTGGTTCATCATGCTGACATAAGTATCGTAAGTCGGATATGAGTCCCAGTCTTTCATACCGCTCTTGTCCGATGTCATCGGAACCTCGATAAGGCTGTTGGGGTGAGGCAGAAGCTCGTACGGCAACCCGTATCCCTCGAATTCCGAAAGCTCCCGGCTGTTGGCGTAGGCATACACCCAGCCGTCCTCGATATTGTCGATCGAGACGACATTGGTAAGCTTTTTCAGATCCTCAAATGAATCGGGCTGGAAACGTAAATAGACCTCATCGCTTTTGGCGTATAAAGACGCGCACAAAAGCAGGAGCATAACCGACAGGATATAGAAAGTCTTTCTCATTTAATAATACCTCGAGTTTTGTAACACCTGTGCGACCAACGGTTTGACAAAAAAAAGACCCATTGGCGGGCTGATTTCATTATATAAGATAATTGATTTTTCCGATCTGTCAACAAAATAAATTCCTAATATATTGCTATAATTACATATATACTAACAACTTACACGATTCCGTTAAAGCCCGGCATGATCTTTGTGCAATTCTCGCATCCCCGGATCGCACCAAAACTAATATAAATACGAACCAGACCGCTCGATTTTACGCTGATTCTCGGGAATAATAGAGATTTTATGGATTGAACGGAGTCTAAACCGGCAGTGCGATGGTCGCAAATGTCAATATCAACCCGGCCAGCATCGACTGGATCCTGATTGTACGCGACCTCGCCAGAAGCAATGCGCGAACATTCTCATCGGATATCGGCTCTTCCCCCCGGTCGAAATTACAGGCACCCTGCGTCGCCAGGACCACACAGGTCTTGCGGGTAGACTGAATAAATCCCAGGGCGGCCATGCTGAACGGAATAAACAAGGCCAGTCTCCACCAGCGGGAGATATCAGTCGCCATCATGACTCCCAGGATCACGATTGTAACCGCAAAAACCAATAATCCGAAAAACATCCTGCGCCGGCTTTCCTTCGGACCGATATTTTCTATTTTTACATCTTCATACATCGCGACTATTACCTTTCGAAACGATTGACATATTCTGAAACCTGTGCTATCCTTGATTGTTCAGTAATTATAAATCTATAAACATTATGCCAGTCAGCAACAGTTTTGCAGATTTTGTTATCGATCAGCTCGCCGGGATCGGGAGGATCAACGGGCGCCGGATGTTCGGCGGGATGGGTATTTACTGCGACGGTTTGTTTTTCGCGCTGATTGCCGATGATGTCCTGTACTTCAAAGTCGATGACAGCAATCTGCCCGATTTCGAGAAGATCGGCGCGAAACCATTTCAACCCTACGGCGAGGAGGGCCAGACTATGAGCTATTACGAAATTCTGGCAGATATCCTGGAGGATCGCGATGAACTCGCCGTGTGGGCTGAAAAAGCAATCGCGGTTGCCGGGCGGGCAAAAAAGAAATGAAGATTGAATATTTAATAAATAGCTCAAGCAGGTAGAAATATGCAAATCGATCTCTCGGGTAAAACCGTGTTGATAACCGGAGCCTCACGGGGCATCGGGCGGGCAATCGCCCTGCGTATGGCCGAGGCCGGCGCGAAAATAATTGTCCACTACAACAGCGACAGGCAGTCAGCTGAAAAAACCAGGCAGGATTTACCAGGATCGGACCATCAAATCATATCCTCCGATCTTTCAGATCTGGACACGGTCGAAAAACTGGTAAACGACTGCTACAATAAACTCGAACGAATCGATATACTGGTCAACAACGCCGGCATATTCGAGGATCACCCGGTCAGTGAAATGCCTTTCGACAGGTGGCGCGAATTCTGGGACAAAACTATCGCTGTCAACCTGAGTGCCCCCGCATTTTTGTCATATCATCTGGCCAACCGGATGATCACCCAAAAAGGCGGAAAAATTATCAATATCACCTCACGGGGAGCGTTTCGAGGCGAACCGAATTCTCCCGCTTACGGCGCGGCCAAAGCCGGCCTGAATTCCTTCGGGCAGTCGCTCGCGAAAGCACTGGCGCCCCACAATATATTCGTCTATACGGTTGCCCCCGGCTTCGTCGAGACCGACATGGTAAAACAGATGCTGGCAGGACCCGCAGGTGACGATATCAAAAACCAGAGCCCCTTGAAACGGGCCGCCCGTCCCGATGAAATAGCCCGTACTGTGCTGTTTCTGGCAGGTGAGGGCGTCGACTACCTGACCGGCTGTATTATTGATGCCAATGGCGCGTCCTACCTGCGCACCTGACGGTTGTAATATTCTTGAACTTCAGTAATCATCGCCCCTTCCGATACTAATAACAAAATGGCTCGGTGAGTTCAGGAGGGAGCATGAAATCCATATTTATCTGCATCATTATATTGATTATGATGACGACGGTTACTGCTGTCAGCGAAGACTACCCGATCAACGCCACCACTGCCGATGGGCGCACGGTCGTGTTATATCCGGAAGGGACCTGGGACTATGTAACTTCGGATCGCGGCCAAAGCCAGTCATCAGCAGTTTTTGAAAAACCGGAAGGTGCCACTTCGGCGATCAAGAGCAAGAAAGGTCTGGTCGAGGTCTGGTACGATCCGAGTAAATGGAACCTGATTCAGACCAGCACCAACGGCGACGCGGAGTTTATGCTCGAACACGCCACCGAGGACTGTTTCGCTCTCGTGATCGTGGAAAGAATCAGCATGACCCTCGAGACTTTGCGCAACCTGGCAGTCGAAAACGCGCGCGCCGCCGGAAGCAGTGTCGATGTGGTCGAGGAAGAAGTGCGCAGAATCAACGGACGCAATATGCTGGTGATGGGAATCGAGGGAATCATCGAGGGCATCATGTTCCACTACCAGGGCTACTACTGGGCCGGAAAATCGGGAGCTGTGCAGGTGGTCGCCTTCACCGGAAGCAATCTTTTCGGCGAATACCGTCAGGATATCGACGATCTCCTGAACGGCACCATGATCCTGGCAGATTAAGCTTCTTTGCGGAAACGCTGGATTTTCCAGTAAGTCAAACTTCGCCACAGCCATTCAGCCGGGCCGAAACGAAAATGTTTTAGCCAGATCGGGCTGTAAATAAGTTGCAGGATCCAGACCGCGAATACCACCAGAAACTGCGTGGACCGTTCCAGGTGACCGTATAAACCCAAACCATAGCCGTAAAAGAAAGTGGTGCATAAAATCGACTGCATCAGGTAATTTGTGAGCGCCATCCGGCCAACCGCCGCCAGCCTCGCCATCAGCGCATTCAGCCAGCCCGACTTACAGATCAGCATCACCAGCCCGACATGCCCCAGGGCGACCGCGATACTGCCGACGTAATTAAACGGCAGACCGATTTTATAGATCTGGTCAAATTCATGGATGTACAGGAAATATGAATCATAAATAGTCAAAGGCAGACCCAGCGCATACCCCAGAATCATCATCTTAAGATAAAAGCCTTTGCTTTTCTGGCCGGATAGTATTCCCCTGCGAAGAAGCGACATCCCCAGAAGCATCAGACCACCCGCGCGCCACAGCAGATAAAACGGGATCGCCATTGTCTGCATCTCGATCACCCGGGGAATCCTGAATTTCAGTATATCGGTGTAACCTCCGCGGTAAGCCTCCACTTCTTCCTCGATATCCTCGTTATGAGTGAACATCTCAGTTTTGATCTCCGTCCAGGCTTCATGCATTTCGACCTGGAGGTCCTCCGGCTTTTCTCCGGCCTCGACAGCTTCCTCGTGAAGCTGTGACTGTGTGCGGGCAAAATCGAAAAACAGCACTCCCCCGGTGATTGAAATGAATCCGACCGAGAGCACAATAACGGCGGAGATCAAAAGTCCCTTGGCGGAAAGCTTTCGAAACAAGAACAGCAACAACCCGCAGACCGCGTAGGGCACCAGAATGTCGCCGATCCAGATCAGGTAGGAATGTATCAGGCCGATCACCAGTAGCCACAAGGTGCGCCGGTAATAAACCGGCCCGACCGGCACACCCCTGCTTTCGGCCCGCTCGCTCATGATCAAAAAGCCGGCCCCGAACAGCATCGAAAAGATCGCCATAAACTTCAGGTTGCAGAACATATTCGTAATTGCCCACACAACCAGGTTCAAGCCCTCAGCACCGCCATAGGCCCTGGGAGAAAAGTAAGCGAATCCCGGCATGGCGAAAAAATATATGTTCATGCTTAAAATTCCGAGCAGAGCGACGCCCCGCAGGCTGTCGATGACGGAAATCCTCTCCCCGCTTTCAACCGGTCCGAGATGGGGATCCGTCAGTTTTTTGGAATCGCCGATGTCTGTCATTTAACCGCCTAAATCTCAGGTGGATCGATTCTTAGAATCCGGAGGTATTGATTTATCTGGCTACGATGATGGATATCGTGCTCGATGACATGGACGTAGATCCAGGCGCCTTTGAATTTGTGGACCTGCGTTTTGCCCTCAATTATGTACTCTTCCGCCAGAATTTCATCGCTGGCGGAAAACAATGCGAGCATCCGGCGCTGATGATCCTCGAGATGCTTTCTGATGATATCCTTTTCGGGGCAAAGTCGTCCGGCGACTGCCAGCTCGGCAGATTCCTGTTTCAACATCACTTCCGAATACCACCAGTCGGAGCATTCGGCGATATGCAAAAACAGGTTGCCGAGTTCGATCATCTTCTCCGCCGGAGCCCAGTCGAGCCTGCCTGCAGGGGATTTATCGAGAGCTTCCAGAATATTGGGGTAGATATGATCTTTCCAGAGTGATACTATCTGAGTTTTAATCAGCTCTTCTGCCATCTTCGCCTGCCTGAAACAGAGTTTGATTTCGATGCGGAAAATATACCAAAGAAGTAAATCAGCACAACAAAAAAACCCCCGGATTGCAAAATCCGGGGGTTATATTTTAGACTGAAATAATCTATTTCTGCAGGACCATTCGTTTGGTTTCGATATGGTTACCGGCCTTGAGACGGTAGAAGTAGACTCCGCTGGCAACTACATTACCGCGCGAATCAGTACCGTTCCAGGAGGTCGAATAATAGCCGGCGGACTTACTGCCTTCAACCAGCGAGGTCACCTTGCGACCCAGGATATCATAGACAGTGAGCGTGACATAGGCATTTTCCGGAAGCGCGTATTCGATCATGGTGTTCGGGTTGAACGGATTCGGATAGTTATTACCCAGTTCGACCCGGGTTGGAATAACCGCTCCGGAACCGTCATCCACACCGGTCGGTACCTCGACAACCACCGTAAATTCTTCCGTATCGACCGCGGCGACATCCGGGGCCTCGACGATATTTCTGGCTTCGGCGATCACGTTATAGACACCATATTCAGTCGGGGTCCAGGTAATCAACCCGTTTTCCGCATTGATAGTCATACCTGCCGGAGCTTCGAGGAGGGCAAACTCCGGAAGCGGTTTACCGACCGCGTTGAGATCGTAGACGTAGACTTCGCCCGTGTCGACAGGGTTGATCGGAGCTGTGGAAACTATCCGGGCCGGGACACCCTTGACGGTAACGGTGAAACTCTGAATAGTCATGTCCGGATTCTTGGCCACTACCTTGACATCGTAGTCACCCACTTCAGTAATAACCGGACCGACGTTATTCGGCAACCAGGTAATCAGGCCAGTGGCGGAATCGATCGTCATACCTGCCGGAGCCTGGCTGAAAGTAAACCAGGGATCCGGAACACCGGTAGCATCCACATTATAAGTGTAGGTTGATCCCAGTGTCGCGTCCAGAGAAGGTTCGGTTGTAATCGTCGGGGCATAGCCCTTAACTGTAATAGTAAAGCTCTGAGTATCCTCTCCGGCAACATTGTAAGCGCGCACTTCGACATCGTAGTCGGCCAGCACCGGAGGAGGCGTCCAGCTGATAACACCTGTCGCCTGATCTATGGTCATTCCATCAGGAGCTGTAACGAGTTCGTATTCAGGTGCAGGAAAACCTTCCGCATCGACATCATGCATATACAAATTGTCCGCAATTGCAAGTGTAGCCGGAATCGTAGTGATTTCAGGGGCATAGTTACCGACCTTGAAGACGACCTTGATATACTGCGGTGAATTGTCGGCACCGCCGGCATCGATCTTAATCGAATCGACATAGGTCGAACCGCCCGCGAGCAGGCTCAAATCGACCGAGACATTCAAAATCGAGGGGGC
>WJMC01000020.1 GCA_014728145.1 Candidatus Zixiibacteriota bacterium
GAGCAGGCCCGGGTTGTGCCTCTGGAGGAGAGGGTCAATATCGCCGATGTCGCCCAGGCGTTGAATGCTATCGGGGCGGCCCCGCGTGATATAATCGCCATCTTCCAGGCACTCAAACAAACCGGAGCGCTCAGAGCGGAGTTAATCGTACTATGAGCAATTTCAATGTCAGCCTGATTCAGGCTGCTTCCACCGATACTCAGGCGCATGATGAGCGTCGGCTGAGAAAAGCGGTAGAAGGCTTCGAGTCGATGTTTCTGCTTCAGCTTCTGAAGTCGATGCGTTCGGCATATCTATCCGGTGATAAAAAAGGCGGTCTTGGACAGGATACCTTTTTCTCGATTTGTGATCAAGCCCTGGCGGACAAGCTCGGCAAGGAAGGCGCGCTCGGTATCGGTGATCAACTCTTTCAGAAGTTGAGCCGGACTTACTTGAACAAGGATGATAAGCCCGGGCTGGAGAACACCGATCCGCGTCATCTGCCACTCAATCGCACGCCCGATTCGAGTGATACAAAAGCATATAAGAAAATTTATGAAGCATATATGAAGCTCAACCGGGAGAAGCACAGCGCTCCCGATATCTATTACACATTTGAACCCAATTCACCTGATTTCATAAATCATTACAGCCGTGTGAACAAGTCTGAAACTAAACCGGACGAAGCGCAGGTAATTGCAGAAATCGACGCGGCTGTCAACAAGGCGGCTAAAAAGTACGATCTCCCGACGGATTTGCTCAGGGCCGTGATCAAGGTCGAATCCAACGGCAATCCCCAGGCGGTTTCTCCCCGGGGTGCGAAGGGGCTGATGCAGTTGATCGACTCGACTGCCAATAATATGGGTGTAGAAAATGTATTTAAACCCGAAGATAATATTATGGGAGGGGCCCGCTATCTGCGCCAGCTCCTGGACCATTTCAAGGGTGATCTGAAACTGGCATTGGCGGGCTATAACGCCGGTCCGGCCAATGTCAAAAAGTTTGGCGGAATACCACCGTTTCCGGAAACTCAGAACTATGTGAAAAAAGTGATAAATATCATGAGTGCGAACGAGATAGGTAGTAAAGATTCCAAAACCCTGGCCGATATTGAGTAAGGAGGAAGGGTGGAGAATCCACACAAGACAATAGCGGAGATAGTTGAACAGGAAGCTGTCTGCCTGGAAGAATTTTTGAAACTGCTGGTTGCACAGCAGAAGTACCTCGTGGAAAATGACATCGATCAACTCAAGGCTGGAGTTGACAGACAGCAGGAATTGATAGATAGGGTAAAAAACTTGGAGAAGAATCGGTTTGAGGTCCTGGCGAATTATTCCCGCCAGCATGATCTGGATCCCGCTGAGATTACGATCACGAGGCTGGCAAACCAGGCTGAGGGAAAGATTGCCGACAAATTATTGAAACTTCAGAATTCGCTAATGTCGCTTCATTCCAAGATCGAAAAAGCCAAGCGTAAAAACGAGTTCTTGATCGAACATTCCATGAAACACATAGAAGGAACAATTAAGCTCATAGCCGGAAAAAATGGAACAGGGAGTGATTACTCTCCCCATGAGAAAAAGGGAAATCTCATGGTGAGTAAAACAATTTAATTCCAAGGAGAGGAAGATATGTACGGCCTGTTTACCGGATTGGAAATAGGAAAGCGAGCGCTTATGTCATCGCAGCTCGCGATCAACACTACCGGTCACAACATGGCCAACGTCAACACCCCGGGTTTTTCCCGACAGCGTGTCTCTGTGGCGACTGCTTATCCGGCACAGACGATGTGGGGCAAAGCCGGTACAGGTGTTGAAATCAACGGCGTTGAGCACATTCGTGATCAGTTTCTTACCGGCCAGTATCGCGATGAAAATGCCAGCCTGGGAAGCTGGGAATATCGCGAGAAAAACATGATGACAATCGAAAGCTTTTTCAATGAACCGACCGAGAACGGTCTCGGCCATACGCTCGATGAGTTCTGGGTGTCGTGGGAAAATCTGGCAGGCGCCGATGCCTCCAATCCCGCTTTGCGTACTGAGGTGCTGTCACGCGCAGAAGTACTGACAAACAGGTTTCATCAGCTCGACCGCCAGTTACATGACCTCAGGCAGAATATCGATCTGGAGATTCGCAACCAGGTACTGGATCTCAATGAACTTGGGCGCCAGATCGCCGACTTGAACCGTCAGATCAGCCTGCAGGAACTCGGCAGTCAGAAAGCCAATGACCTGCGCGACCGCAGGGATCACTTAGTCGATGAGCTGTCGAAGTTTGTCGATGTCTCCGTGATGGATAAAAGCAACGGAACAGCTACTGTTCTGATCGGTTCGATGGCATTTGTCGATGGTGATGATTACCTTAAACTCGACACAGAAATCACCTCGAATAACGGTATCTCCACCACTGATATAGTCTGGGAAGGTACCAGTATGGAAGTGCGCTTCCGCGATGGCGAAATGGCCGCCATGATCGCCGCCCGTGATGTCGATGTGCTCAAATACGAGGGCTACCTCGACAGTCTGGCCAAGACGATAGTCGAATCAGTCAACCAGGTTCACCGCACAGGATATGGTCTCGACGATCAGACCGGACGCGATTTCTTCGATTCTCGTTATATCGACGCTGAGCATATTTCTATCAGCGGCGATGTATTGGATCAGCCGAACAGTATCGGCGCGGCCGCTGCGGCCGGTACTCCGGGGGATGGTTCGATCGCCCAGCAGATCGCGGACACTATGAAGTATTCACGCATAATGGACAATAATACAGCCACGATCTCCGAGTACTATGGCGGAATCGTGGGACGAATCGGTATCGCCACCCAGGAGGCGACTAATTACAAAGACAACTATGGTATGCTCGTGCAGCAGATTGAAAATCAGAGGCAGTCTGTTCAGGGTGTTTCCATGGATGAAGAGATGATAAATCTGGTAAAAT
The DNA here is from genome assembly GCA_014728145.1 of Candidatus Zixiibacteriota bacterium. Lineage (NCBI taxonomy): Bacteria > Pseudomonadati > Candidatus Zixiibacteriota > Candidatus Zixiibacteriota bacterium. Next base: position 2,920 of record WJMC01000020.1, read on the forward strand.
TCCAGAACGCCTATGACGCCGCCGCCCGCGTGATCACGACCATGGATCAGGCGCTGGAAACGCTGATTCACAATACCGGTGTCGTCGGTCGATAAGTAGTTGCGGCGCCGCACGAAGCAGCGCATCAGGAGGATGTTTTGTTAATACTAACAAGGAAGTTAGGCGAGAGCATCACTATCGGTGACAATATAAAGGTCACCGTGCTCGGCATTTATGGCCGCCAGGTCCGACTGGGGATTGAAGCACCGCTGAAGGTCGTGGTTCATCGCGAGGAAATATATGTCAAGATCCAGAAAGAGAATCGCAAAGCCTCGCAAGCTGATAAGAATGAGCTAAACAGCGCTGTCTCAATGCTTAAGGATAAGTACAAAAACGAGATCAAGAAAGCGGATAAAAAGCCGAAAATGAAATACCGGAACGATCGTTCCAAGAGAACCTGATCAAACAGGAAAATATGGCAGTAAAATCTCTGTAAAGAGATACACCATCGATAGGAAGTAACTATGAGAGTAACCAACAAAATGATTTCGGACCAGGTCACCAACAACCTGGGTACAAATATCTCGAAATTCATGAAACTGCAGAATATGATGTCGACTTCGCGTCGGATCAATCAGCCTTCTGACGATCCAGTGGGGACGATCAAGGATCTTTCATATCGTACACGATTGACTGAGATCACGCAGTTCCAGAAAAACATCGATGAGGGCTCTAACTGGCTGGCATCGGTGGATGTGGCCCTGGGAGATATGACCTCGACTTTGACCAATGCCAAGGAAATCGCGGTCGCTCTGGCCAACGACACCTACGATGAAAGCGCTCGTAAGTCCGTTGCCAGGGAAGTCGAGGATTACCTCGAGTTGATCATCCAGTCAGGTAATGTCCAGCAGGGCAACCGCTATCTCTTTTCCGGTCACCTGACTCGTACACAGACATATTCGAAGTATGCAAACGGAATCGTCTATAACGGAGACGAGGGCGATATTCGAGTGGAGATCGAAAACAACACAAAAGTTACCATCAATGCGCCCGGTTCGGATATACTGACAAAAACTTTTACCGTGCTGGGTGGCGATGCTGATCTCAACTTCGGTATCGATACTACCACACCGCTGGCCGATCTCAACAGCGGGCAGGGAGTCGATCTGGTACCCGGGACATTTGATGTCACGGATCAAAATGTGAATAATACCGTTACTGTCAATATTGCCGCGGCGACAGATATTAATGATGTCTTGAACGAGATCAACGCTCAGCTTCTGGGCGGCGGTATCGACAATGTCACCGCGCAACTCGGTGATCACGGCAACAACATCCACCTGGTTGCCACCGACAAACCGGATGTCAGCCTGGACACTCCGCTTGCCAACCTTAACAAAGGCAACGGCCTGGGCGAGCCTCCTCATGAAATAGTTATTCATAACTCGGATCGTTCAATAGAATTCACTGTTGACCTGGCCAGTTCGGTAACTATCGGTGATGCCGTCACTGAAATCAACAATGCATTCGCACAGGCCGCAATCGACTTTGCCGAACCGAACCTGAACAATGTCAGTATCGCCCTGGACGGCGGACTTCCGCCGACTCATCTCGAGGTCACCGATGCCAATGGTGTGCCTATGGGGCTGACTATTTCCGAGCCGAATGCTCATGCTACAACCGCCAAGTCTCTCGGAATAAACGGTGATATCGGCGCGCTTTTGGTTGGTGATAACCTCAATCCTCAGCCCGATATGGCCATAACCGAAACCGGCGGTGGCAACACTACCGCTGAAGACCTGGGTCTGCTGGGTACCATGAATTATGACATGATTGGAGAAGATCTTGATCCGCAGATCACGTTGACTACACCGATGTCACTTTTAAACAACCGTACCGGTTTTCCGATGGGTGAGGTGATGATTGCCCAGGGCGACAGCTCGGTCACGCTTGATTTTTCGAATCCGGGCCTGGCAACAGTCGGTGACCTGATCGATTTGATAAACACCAGTGGCCTGGATATTCAGGCAACGATAAATTCAGACGGCAAAGGCATCCAGATAGAATCCACGGTTGTGGGACAAAGCCTGGTGATCGAAGATGTTGGTACGAGGGCAACGGCTCATAATTTCGGTATCGCAGGTTCGCCTGATATAGCCGGTAATCTGTTCTATCTGATAGAGGCACTCAATTCCAATGATCAGCAGTCGATCAACAGTGTCATTGACCGTCTCGATGATGGTATTAATCACCTGCTCAACCAGCGGTCTTCGGTGGGCGCCAAGATGATCCGCCTGGATACGACCTATGCCAGGTTGACCGACTACAACGTCGAAGTGACCAGGCTGTTGAGCGAAACCGAAGATGCCGACATCGTCAAACTCGTATCGGAGCTGGCTGTGCAGGAGAACGTCTATCAGGCCGCGATGAATGCGGCCGCAAAGATCATCCAGCCGTCACTAATGGACTTCATGCGTTAGGAAACCAAGGTAAGATATTTATGAAGATTGCAACGTTTCGATTTGGTGAATTGGATATCCCGGAAGAGAATATCATCGAAATCCCGAAAGGTATAATTGGTTTCGAGCAGTTCAAGAAATACGTCCTGCTGGAGCGCGAGGATTCTGATCCTTTCTGCTGGCTCCAGTCTCTTGAGGATCCCAATCTGGCATTCGTGGTCGTCAACCCGATGGTCTTCTTCAGGAGTTACAAAATCGAGGTCCATTTCAAGGAACTGGGCGATATCCAGGTGACCTCGCTGGATAGAATTGAAACATTCGTAATCGTGACCATTCCGGATGATATCAGGAAGATGTCAGCCAACCTTCTGGGGCCGATCGTGATCAATCTCGACAACAATCAGGCCAAGCAGGTGGTGCTGGTCAACAGTCCCTACACGATTCAGCATTTTATCATGGATGAACTGAACAAAAAGATGGACCGTGGCCCGCACAAAAAACAATCGCTGGCCGTTCAGATATAAGTCCCTTCCGGTTGCCAAAACTCTTCGGTGGCAAACCGAATATGCGGCCGGTCGTATAGAATCGGAAATCAGTCAGATAGGATCGAGCTATGGATTCCACAAAAGTTTCTCAGTTAGAGTCACAAATCGTAAAATCACCCGATAAACCTGAACTTCACATGGAGCTGGCCAACCTGCTCTTCAAACAGGAGCAATTTGACCAGGCCCTGTTGTATATTGAAAAAGCTTTCGAGCTTGTGCCGGATCACCCGCAACTGGCCACTCAAGTCGGGATGATGGCTGTCGCGGCCAAAGATAACGCAAAAGCGCAAAAGTATTTCGAAAAAGCTGTGGATCTCAATCCGCAGAGCCCGATATGCCTGCACAATCTCGGGCTTGTGTATGCCTCGCGAGAGAAGCTCGATAAAGCAAGTAGCACTTTTCAGCGCCTGGTAGCGCTCGAACCCGACAGTGCCAACGCGCACAGCGACCTGGCGGTTATTCTGGATGCCAAAGGTGATTGCGATGAAGCCTGTAAAGAATTCGAGAAAGCGCTTCAAATCAAACCTGATGATGAAAACATCACAGCCTCGTATCTGCAGGTCTGCCTGAGAGACAAAAAATACGATCATGCCATCAGAGCCTGCGATGATTTCATAAAAATCAATCCCGGCAATAACAAAATCATCAGCCTTAAAAAGCAAATAGAAGATCTGAAGTCTGCTGATCAGGGTTGATGTTGAAAACTGTTAACAATTGTTAATAAGCGGGTTCAACGCTGAGAAGGGTGAGATGGGAAAGAAGAAAAAGAAGCAATCAAAACGGGATACCAGATCAAAAAAAGATAAAATAACTACAAAACCGAAGAATACTCAAAAGCATGTACAAGTACTGCTTCCACAGGAGCACACAGAGCGGATACAGCGTGCCGAGCGGATGGTTCAGCTGGTCGCTTTTGAAGAAGCACTGGATGAAATCCATTCAATACTGACGCCTGAAATCAGGCAGGAGTATCCACACGCGTATCTTCTGGCAATACGGATAGAAGCATTCGCGCATGCCAATCTCAAACATTACGACAAAGCTGTCGAAGCGATCATGTCGCTTCCGGATGATGACCGGGAGCACCTCGACTTCCTGTTTATGTTGACGATAAATTATGTCCAGCTTCAGGAATACGAACTGGCTGAGGATTATGCCGAGCGCTATCTTAAAATCTATAAGCGGATCAAGAAATCGAAGACAAAAAATGTTTTCCTGGCAGGCACAGCTGGCAAGGTTCATGAATTATACTTTCATCTCGGTCTCGCCCTGCGTGGACAGGAGAAAATCGAGCAGTCGCTGAAAGCGTTTGGTCAGGCGTACCGTGCTCAAAAAGACTATGAACAGGCTTACCTCGAGCAGGCGCGACTGTATCATATAATGGAAGAAGATGGCGAGGCCGTCGCGGTGCTGACAAAGGCACTCAAGGCTGGTGTCGATACTGAAGAAGTACGCATGTTGCTTGCGGAATATGATGATGCGCCGACTATATCGGCCTGCATGATCGTCAAGGATGAAGAAAAGTTTTTGCCCCAGTGTCTGGATTCGATCAAGGATGTTGTGGATGAGATCATCATTGTAGACACCGGGTCGACGGATCGCACCGTAGAGATCGCGGAAAGTTACGGCGCCAAAGTCTATTTCCATCCCTGGGAAAACGATTTCTCCAAGGCGCGCAACCAGTCGCTTCAATATCCGACCAGGGACTGGGTATTTATAATTGACGCCGACGAAGAACTCGACCGCGGCTCGATCGCAAACCTGAAGCGCGCTGTCACGACTAAAAACCATGACCTGATCAGTATCGACGTCCTCAATACCAGCAAAAACTATAAAAACTCAAGGACCTGCCTGACCTCGATCAGGCTCTTCCGGCGCGAGAAGGGTTACCGCTATTCCGGGATAGTACACAATCAACTCAAATTGCCATCTGACTGCAGGGTCTTGAGAGCATCGGTAACGATTATTCATTATGGTTACGCCCTCGATGAAGAGCAGATGACAAAAAAGCGAAAACGGTCCGAGCCCCTTCTGCTAAAACAAATTGATGAAAACCCTCATAACTATTTTGCCAGGTTTAACCTGGCCCAGGTCTATCGGCATTTTATAAGCAGTGGCGATGATGACGCCTTTGACAAAACCGTGGAACACGCCTCTTTCGTGGTTGAAAATGTTTCCCCTGGTGCTAAAGATAAGAGACATCTTTTGATCATGTGCATTCATCAGCTGTCCGAAGCGTACCTGTTGACAGACCGCTTTGAAGAATCACTGGCATACTGCGATAAAGCACTCGAAGTGTTTCCCGGTTACATCGATGCACTGTTTACCAGGGCGGTAGCGTTGTATAACCTTAAGAGATACGATGAAGCCGAACAGGCCTGCCATGTATACATAGATACGGCAGACCAGTATGACCCGCTCAAGGACACCAGCAACACGATCCTGTTGCATGTCAAAAATCAGTTCATGGCCTACAACCTGCTCGGGAAGATGGCCATGCATGATATCGAGCGGATCTCCGATGCCCAGGCGGGTTTTCAAAAAGCGATTGACTGCAACTTGAAAGCGATTGAATACACGCAGGATTTCATCAATTCGTATATCGATATCGCCCGCGCTTATTGTGAACTGGGCGAGAATAAGAAAGCGTGGAAATACATTGAAAAAGCTTTCGAGCTCGATCCTGAAAACCCGCGGGCAAGATATATAGCCGGAAAGCTTCATGAACAAAAGAAACGATATCGGCAAGCTTGCCAAGAATACCTGCAGGCTTATGAAGCAATGAAATATGAAACCAGTCTTTTGCGGTCGCTGGCTGATTGTTACCGCAAGCTGAAAGATACGGATTCCGCCGCACGATATTGCAGGGAATTAGTTAAGATCGACCAGGACGATTATCAGGCCTGGCGACAGCTGGGCGACATCGAATTCGAGAAGGGTCGATTCGAAAAAGCGGTGGAAGCCTATTCAAACACGATCACTCGGAACCCGGATGACCTCCAGAGCTGGAATAATTTGGGAAACGCGAACCTCAAGCTGGGCAGTTATGCTCGCGCTGAAGAGTGCTACCGGGAGGCATTAAAGCTGGACGAATCCTATGCCCTGACACGCAAGAACCTGATTATCTGCCTTTACCACCAGGACAAATATGAGGATGCCCTGCGGGAGCTGGAGGAGTACCTGTCGCTGGCCGGTGATGATTATGAAATGCTGTCACTGGCGGCGGATATCGCCACCCGACTGAGAATTCTGGACAAGGCGATCGGTTTCTACGAGAAAGCGATTACGATGAATCCAAAATCTGCGGATTTATACACGAACCTGGGCGACTGCTACTACGAGCTGGGGGTTTGGGATGCCGCTCAACTCGGTTATGCCCGGGCGGTCAATGTCGACCCGCATCATCAGCCGGCGCGCGATAAACTGCTTCAAATCTCGAACCTGATCCAGTTCCGAAAATCATGAAATGCGGTAATTTGGTGTTATTAAAAGGGTATGCCGTTTAAACTGTTGATGGTTTAGACAGGTTGCGGAAGCTTTTGAACAGTTCAGAATTAAGTCAATACAGCATGTGCAAAAATACTACCCGGCATCGATTCCGGTCAGGCACAATGTCTTAAAATAGGTAGATTCAAAAAACAATCTAAGGGATTGCCGAATCAACAAAAATCGAATAAAGAAGCTGTCCGGACTGGTCGAAATAGAGTTTAGATATCGAAAAAAACGGTCAAAAACAGGTTGAAAAATAAAGAACATAGGGGTATCTGCCGATTAAGTTTATAAGATTGCAAAGCAGTAACTTAAATAGATTTTCACACAAGTTGAGAATTGAAGCAAAAAAGGAGGTCGCTTGAAATTTTCAGGCCGGCGTGATTGCGGCCGCTAAATCTCAATCACACTATCGGA
>WJMC01000021.1 GCA_014728145.1 Candidatus Zixiibacteriota bacterium
CGACCGGGCCGGTGCGGATCGATTCAAATCCAGCAATGTGGTCGAACTCTATGCCGATAAATCATCGCGGGTTAGATACCTGAATCCGCAGAACCTGTCGGGTTCGGTGACGTCATTTCTGACCCAGAGGGCTCGAATCGAACAGGAGGCCCAGATCTGGACAATCTTCGCTTCGCTCGGCAGTGAAATCTCGAAAAGCAACCTGGGCACGATCTTAAATGGCAAGGGGGCATCCAGCCAGATGCTGGGAGTAGCATTCGCCGATGATCGCCAGCATTTCGATCATCACACCAGGCATCAACATACAGCCGGCGAATCCTATTCAAATATTGATTTCAAGATAGTGCTCAAGGATCAGGCTCGTTCGGCCTACACAGGTCTGATTCGTATCGAGGAAGAGACTACCAACTGCCAGGCTTACCAGGAGAACCGCAATCTTCTGCTTAACACGGGCGCTTCGGCCGAATCGATTCCGGAACTGGAGATTTTAAATGACCAGGTCAGTTGCAGTCATGGCGCGACGGTCGGACCGCTCGATTCGGAGATGATCTTCTATCTCAAGAGCCGTGGAATCTCGACTGCCGATGCTGTCCGGATGATCGTGATGGGCTTTGTCGAACCGCTTTTAAATCTCATGCCTGTAGATATCAGGCAGTTTATGGAAAACCTGGTTCGTTTCAAACTCGAGAATCGCAATATTGAAGACATGAACCTGGAAAGCATTGAGAAGTAAGTAATATGATTTTTAGTATAATTATCTGTAAAAACGGTCGCAAGGGGGTGATTCGATGAACGGTCTGGATCAGCTTTACCGGGATATACTTATGGATCACTATAAGTACCCGCGCGGCAAAAAGAAGATCGAAAATCCCGATATCATCAACAGTGGTCAAAATCCGCTCTGCGGAGATTCGATTGAATTGACTGCGAGGCTCGCTGGAGATCGTATCGAAGATATTGGAATCGAGACAGTCGGGTGTGCAATTTGCACCGCCTCGGCTTCGATGCTGACCGAAACTGTCAAGGGGATGACGCTCGGGGAGGTCGAACAGCTCTCTGGTCTTGTTACGAAAATGCTCACAGGCGATGATGAGCAAAAAGACTTTGACCTGGGCGATCTCGAAGCGCTGGCGGGAGTCAAAAAATTTCCAGTCAGGGTAAAATGCGCCCTTCTGGCATGGATTACCCTTGTCGAGGGTATCCGCGCTCATCAGGAAGGCATCAACCCCGAAGCGGTAACTACGGAGTGATTTGTATGATAACCGAAGATCAGGTAATGGATGTGCTTCACAAGGTCAAGGACCCTGAGATGGCCCTGAGCGTGGCCGACCTGGGCCTGATATACGATCTCGAAATCAAAACCGGGGGAGAGATTGTAATCGAAATGACACTTACCACACCCGCGTGCCCATACGGACCGGTTCTGGTCAATGACGTAAAAAAAGCCGTGGGGGAACTCGAGGGTGTTACGGCGGTGACGGTGGACATAGTCTGGGATCCACCCTGGAACCCGGAAGAACATGCCACTGATTATGCCAAGGATGTGCTGGGGATATGGTAGCATCAAATCTGGTTGGAAATTACCTGAAAATCTGTTATTTTCGCATTTTTATGAAACCTGGACTGGTCTTAATATGTTCTACTCATAATTAACTTGATAAAACAAGTAACGATAACTGATAGAGGTATGGAAAATGTTCAAACAGTTTGATCCGCTCAAGGGAAAGCAGTTGCAGATCCTGGATCCCAAGGGCAAGATCGTGAACGAGAAGTATATGCCGGATCTCTCCGATGAAGAGGTGGTCAAGGCTTACCAGTTCATGATTTACGCCCGCCAGGTGGATGTCAAGGCTGTAGCTTATCAACGCATGGGAAGACTTTATACCCTGCCTCCCAATATGGGACAGGAAGCGGCCGCTCTGGGGAGCGCGATGGCCACCGATAAGGACGATTGGATGGTCCCGGCCTTTCGCGAGATGGCGGCCTGGCTTTTCAAGGGAGTGACCGCCCGTCACATGTACCTGTACTGGAAGGGTTCCGAGGACGGGAATGTGGCTGAAGGTGCGAACTTTATGCCCTCCGCCGTACCGGTCGCTTCACAGGTGCCTCATGCCGCCGGAATCGGCTACGCTCTCAAGTACAAGAAATCCAAGCAGATCGCGATCTGCTACTTTGGCGACGGTGGCACCTCCGAAGGTGATTTCCATGAAGGTCTCAATTTCGCCGGCGTATTTAAATGCCCGGTGATCTTTTTCTGCAACAACAATCATTACGCTATCTCGGTACCCCGCCATGAGCAGTGCGCCGCTGAAACACTGGCCCAGAAAGCGTATGGTTACGGAATGCCCGGAATTCAGGTCGACGGCAACGATTTCTTCGCTGTCTACGCCGCTACTAAAGAAGCCGCCGAACATGCCCGTTCAGGCAAGGGACCGGTTCTGATCGAAGCGGTCACCTACCGCCGCGGTTATCATACCACTTCCGATGATCCAACCAAGTATCGTACGGCTGAAGAAGAGAAGGAGTGGGAGCTGAAAGATCCGCTGACCCGTATGCGCACCTTCCTTGAAGAGAAGGGACTCTGGGACGAGGATAAGGAAAAGGCCGAAATCGAAAAGGCCAACAAGGATATCGGCAAGCAGTTCAAGCAGGTCGAAGAACATCCGCCCACTACTCTCGATCAGATCTTCGCCAATACTTTCGAGGAAATGCCGGATCAGCTCAAGAAACAGAAAGTCAGAATGGAAAAGTTTTTGAGATGGAAGGAGGGTCAGTAAGATGGCGGTAATGAATATGGTACAGGCCATAAACTCGGCTCTCGCCTTCAAGCTCGAAGATGACGAAAATGTTGTGGTTTATGGTGAGGATGTCGGTGTCGAGGGCGGTGTCTTCCGTGTCACCGAGGGTCTTCAGAAAAAATATGGAAGAGAACGAGTATTTGATACACCGCTTGCGGAATCGATGATAGCCGGTACCGGCGTGGGTATGTCGGCTATGGGATTGCGGCCGGTAGTGGAGATGCAGTTCTCGGGATTTATCTATCCCGCGTTTAACCAGATAATTTCTCATGTCTCCCGTCTGCGCAC
>WJMC01000022.1 GCA_014728145.1 Candidatus Zixiibacteriota bacterium
ACGGGACTTCAATTCCTCTGGATGATGATCACGTTTATGAGAAAGAATCCGTGAAAAGCAAGCAGTTCGAATTTAAACAATTCACATTCTCAATGCCGAGTGTTACCAACGACTGCTTCATCGAATACATCATCAAGTACCACCTGGATGATCCTGTAAAAGACTAAACCATTCAAAAATATATACCGCTTTTAAAAGGTCAGATGCATTGGAAATATTTTCAGGGGACAACGGATGTTCAATATTTTATTTTTTCTGACTACCTTGTCCCAAACTATCTCTGGTTGAATTGCAACCACGATAAAGTCAAGTCCGAACAACTCCCCAATCTCAAGGATCCCGAAGCACTGCTGTTGACTATCAGAGATGTCCCTCCCTATGAGAATGAGCGTTATTCTCTGCCGGAATCATCATTGAAGGCAAAGCTTGTAACTTACTACAGCGCTGGAAAAGCTTCTATTTCATACTGGGGTGATATCATCAGTAAAATCAGACGAGGAGCCGTATATTTCTGCGAGGAAAATGACGAAATCGACGAAGTCATTGAATCGTTCGGAGAACTAAAAACCGACCATGAAAAAATCGATTCCGCTTTTAACTGGATTCAGGAAAACATTGTTAACCTTGCTTACGACGATATTTATAACGAAAAAGGCAAAAAGGAAAAAACCAAGAACAACGAATCGATCGATGATATTTTAGAACGAGGCTACGGATCGAGAAGAGAAGTTAACCTGCTTTTCTTCGATATGTTGAGGGAGATGAACGTTGATGCCAAATTGGTCTATGCGGTTAACAGAAGCGATGATATTCTCGTCAAGGATGCTAAATACTGGCAATTCGACTCAGAATTGATTGCTGTACCTAAGAAACAGGGTGGATATAAATTTTATGCGCCTGGCTATAAATTCACGAAAACCGATTTCGTTCCATGGTTTTTGGAGGGAATCGAAGTTCTGGTTGAAGGTTCCACAAATGTTTTCGAGCATACGCCCTTTACGGATCAATCATTCAGCAAGCAATGCAGAAACTACTATCTTACAGTTTCCGAGGACCTGGACGTTTCCGGCGAGCTGGAAATCATAGCCTCCGGCCACAGCGCACGCAGTCTGCGGGTTTACCATAATGACAACAACAGTCTTGAATACGAAACCCTCCTCAAAGACAGGTATGAAGATGATTTTGGTGCCGTGACCCTGGATTCCTTTACCCTGGAAAACTATGAAAACCGAGATGAGCCTGTCCGTGTGATCTGCAAAAGCAACTATCCGGACCTGATGACACAGGGCGACAGGTTGTTTTTGAACATGAGTGATTTCATGGAACAGGCATCCAATCCGTTCTATTCCCTCACTCGTAGAGAATCGGTGCTTTTTAATTATGCTTACGAAATCAGGGAGTCAGTAAAATTTGGCATCCCCCCTGGATGGATTGTCGAAGCGTTGCCGGAGGATTCGCTATATGCCAACAAGGTCGGCAGGTGCGGGATACAATTCACGGAATTCGGCGACAGCCTGACAGCTCAGCGCTATTTTGCAATCAAGTCGCCGTACTGGCCGGTCGACTTTTATCCGGACATCAAAAAGCTGTTTCAAGCACGGCAGGACTTCAGTGATATGATGACAGTGATGAAACGTGAGGATGACTGACATACGATCTTTACCCAGGGGAGATTGTTCTCAAGCTCATTACCGCGACAAACAGACTGATGCGATGTGATGGTAGAAAGTTATTTGTGCTGAAGGGTTTTGCCGATGGATTCCTGTTGTTCCTCCTCGACAATTTCACGGAACTTGGTCAATCCGAAATGCTCCCTCAAGAGCACATCCAGCTTGCTTAAAAAACCGTATGATTTCTGGATATCCTCCAGCATCCCGGGCGGGGTATTTTCAGATGCGAGCATGTTACTGCAGATATCAATCAAGCTGTTGAGGTCATCAAGAACTGTCTGACTGATGTTTGATAAAGAACCCCGGGCATTTCCGGTCAAAATCCCGCTCAATCCGGAAGCTTTGCTGAGAATATGACAGCCATGCTTGTCGATTTTTATTTCCCGCAGGTCTTTGGCATGATCACTGCCGGCATGCTTTTTCACGCTGATAAATCTATGAAGCGCGCCGTTACTCTCCGACATCGACAATTGCACAACACAGGCGGATAAAATAGAAACGAAATCATCTCCATCCATCCCCCCCATACTCTTAGTCTCCTTCAAGATCATGGAAGTGGTCCCGGAGGCATCAAACAAAGCATTCAGAAGACGTACGTAATTACGGAAACGGTTATCATCACGAACCAGGTTCCAGATGTCATCGAGAGAATCAATTACGAGCCGGTCGATATCGTAGCGCTGAAAGTAAAATATCAGGTCCGCGATAATGGATTCCACACAGGGATCATCAGCCTGAAACGGCAATATGTGCAGTTTCGATTTTCTAAACGCCTCGCTCCAGTTCAATCCGACGGATTCCATCTGCTGGATTATCTTTTCGACATTGCTCTTTCCTGTAACCATAAGGACCGATTCATCATTTCGTAGACCCGCCTCAAGGAACTGGCCGGCGAATACAGATTTCCCCGATCCCGGATAACCATTCAAGAGATTGAATGAACCGCGGTGGAAGCCCCCGAAAAGCATCTCATCGAGTGCATCTATCCCGGTTGACGCACGCCCTTCATTGGTCGCCTGTTTTTTGATATTGAGATCAGCTATGTCGCTGACCCTCAGGCGGGGATAGATATGCAGTCCGTTCAAAGTGTAACCCAGGATAAGTGGATGGCGTCCGGAAATGTGTCCCTGGCCACGCGTCTTGCGGATTTCGATAAAACGCTGGTTCTCACCCCCCGAAGCTGAAAGGGAATTGTGGAGTCTCATGGAAGAATCGACCAGATATTCTTCGAAAGCGATTATATTGTCGTCAACGCGGTCGAGTTCCTTGACGAGCACGGCATTGATATTTTTGAGCTTGAGGAAGTTCAAAAGCTGGGACAGCAGTTCTCTCATATCCTGCTCAGAAATTGCGACACGCCTGAAATGGGTCAGGCTGTCGACCAGGATACGCTTCACACCGAGATCCTCTATCACACCCTGGATCAGGTCGTTTTTGCCCGTGAATCCTTCCACGATCCTTTGCGGAGTGGTCCATACAACGCGCAGCTTGCCCTCATTTTCGAGCCTGGCCAGATCTACTCCGAATCCCTTAGCCTCCTGGTATATCTGGCGCGGGATCTCTTCGAATGATACGATCAAGCCCGGTTCATCGTATTTCATCACGCCTTCGTAGATAATCCGTATCCCCAGGGTGGTCTTCCCGCTTCCGGGAGGTCCCTCGATCAGGAGACTGTTACCTCTCACCACCCCTCCTTCAAGGAGCTGGTCGAGACCGATAATACCAGTCGGCATCAGTTCGCGGTTAAAATCATCCATCATGACAGCTCAGCTCCACAGTAAGCACAGGACTCCCACTCCGTCTTGACCGGAGCAAGGCAGTTCTGGCAATATTTCTTCTCCCATTCGCGCTCGAATTGATGACCGCAGTTGGGACAGGCTTCCCAGTTCGGGTCGGCCACCTGGCCGCAGTTTTCACATCGTTCCCGCAACGGGTTCTGACAAAACGGGCAGATCGAAAATTCAAGTGAAACGGTTTGCATACAGTTCGGGCAGAGTTGTTCCTGTTCCTGGCTGAACAGGACCGTACGTTGAATCTCCTCCAGCGAGGTCACACCCCGGATGGCATCCGCAATAGCGTAATCGCGCATGGTCCTCATACCTGATTTCTTGGCGAAATGCCTGATTACATAGGGAGATGCCCGTTCTATTATCAACCTGTGAACATCTTCGCTTACCTGAAAATACTCAAAGATCGCTTTTCTGCCACGATACCCGGTGTAATTGCAATGTTCACATCCTCTTCCGCGGAAAAGCTCTTTTACATCCGGCCTGCCGATCGTCATCAGCTCCAGCTCCGAGGGCTGGTAACTCTCCCGGCAGTTAAAGCAGATAATCCGCACCAGCCTCTGGGCCAGAACTCCACGCAAAGTCGCGGCGATCAAAAATGCCGGTGTTCCCAAATCGAGGAGCCTGGTAATAGCCTGGCAGGCGTCGTTTGTATGGAGTGTGCTGAAAACCTTGTGTCCGGTCAGGGCGGCCCGGCAGGCGATATCGGCGGTCTCCTTATCACGGATCTCTCCCACCAGGACGACATCCGGATCCTGCCTCAGGATACTGCGTAAACCCGAAGCAAAAGTCAGCCCGATATCTTCTCTAATCTGCACCTGTGTCAGGCCGTTAAAAGAATACTCTATCGGATCTTCCAGGGTAACCACATTGTCAGCCTCGTTATTTATCGAGTTCAAGGTAGCATACAACGTAGTGGTCTTTCCGCTACCAGTCGGTCCGGTAACCAGAAAAAATCCCTGCGGACTCTGAAGCAAATCCTGGTAATCCGTTCGCACATCGCGGGGCATCTGCAGGTTATCAAGAACGAATAAGTCCTCATGTTTTCTAAGCAACCTGATAACAATCTTCTCGCCAAACTGTGAGGGTAAAAGCGACACACGTAAATCGAGGCTTTCGGCCGGTCGCTCGATACTGTGACGTCCATCCTGTGGCAATCGATGTTCTGCCAGATCCATATTGCTCAATACCTTGACTCGTGAAATTACCGCGGGAGCGATCTCGACCGGCAGCCGTGCCACAGTATGCAGAACACCATCGAGCCTGAATCGAATATTCAATTCTTTCTCGGATGGTTGCAGATGTATATCAGTTGCGCGATTTTTTATAGCCGTGGCCAAAACCTCATTGACTATATCAACCTGGGATTTGCCCTCGATTTTATCCGCCAGAAGACGGCTTACCTTGGCCCGGATTCCCCTCGAGAGCTTGAAGTCAGCCTGTTGATTTTCCTGCCGATCGGATTGAACGGTCTGAGAGGATTGCTTTTCCGCATAAAAATCTTCAATCGTATTGATTAAATCCGAAGGCAGTGCGACTACCCGCACTATCTCCTTCTGGTAAATCCGTTCAACCGCCTCACGAGCTTTCTTGTCATCCGGATTGGCAAACATAATCCGGATTGAATCATCTTTTTTGTCCAGAGGGAAAACCAGGTGACGGCGTGCCAGTTTCTCAGGAAACTGTTGAGCCAGTTTTGGATCGAAAGTCCTGACCGATAAATCGCATGAAGGCACGAAAAAGTGGTTTTCGAGGATTTTCAGCAACTGCTTCCGCCCGAATACATTCTCATTCAAAAGAATCTGATCCAGTTCAAGCTGTTCTGTCTCAGCCCGAGCGATCCATTTATTCTGATCCTCGTCCGTCAAAAACTGCCGTACGGTCAGTATTCTTGCCAGATTATTGTTTACCGATGTGGTCATCATATTGAGGGTTCGACTACCTGCTAACAGTTTTAACCTTCCGACACCCCTATTTTGAAAACAAAATCGCTCTATTTTTATATAATTGAATAAATCAGAGCACCCATCAAATCTGCAACAGAATACGGAAAAACTATATACAGCAACTAATTAGACAAAATTCCATGAAGTGATATTGTGTGCAATCTGATTCGAATAAATTATGTGAAATTGGTCAGGAATATTAATCGGCTTAGATGAACTGAACCAGTCAATTGTAATGGTAAGAGCTCAGCGTTGAATTTGAGATATTTGCGAATAGCACCAGATTGGCTCTTTCCATCAATATAAGCTAAAATTTCTGACTCAACAGCCCGTCAAAAACTACAGTTCCGGACAAAAACAGAACAACTCCAGTGCTGACCGAGGCAGACTGCAAACCGTAGCCATGCCGTCAAGCATAGATGATTCCGGTATACATAACTGCATTCAAAAATCAGCCGAGATGATCACATCTTCGATTTTCTTGCGTGGGGAATGATCTTTTGCGGATTCTGAGTATCCCAGCCTGAAAAGATGTTGCGGATACTTGCCGGAAATCGGCATCAACCTGGTTAATTGATCCTTTAAACCATCCACCTCCAATATCTGGCTCATCGGATGCACGGAAATATCCACAGCGCTTGCCAAAAGGGCTGTGCGCTCAAAGACCTGCCCGCTTTTGACCTGCGAAACAGGTTGATCGATATCTGTGCTGATAACAGCCAGATGAGAAGAACTCAAAAGGAGATCGGAATCTTTTACCGCCTGTTTTTTACCCATATCAAGAAAGGTCACCATGAGTTGCCCGAGTTTAGAAACCAGCCATGAAGTGCCGAAAACGCCTCTTCCGATCCAGTATCCGAGCTCCCGTCGGTAATCATAATCCGAGAATAGTTCTATATCGCTTTTGATCAGCAGATCGTTGAGTTCGTGGATGATCTGTTTGTCCGTGATAAAATCGAGATGGACACTTTCATACATACACTGATTCCTGAGCTGGTCAATTTTGCCTGCCGGGATTGAATCGAGCTTATATTTTTGACGGTTTGTCCGCCTGCGGACAATATTTTCAAACAACACATCAGAATTATTCAGAGCAACGTCATTTTGCATCTCAAATCGCACTGCCGCAACCAGATCATCCCTTTCAGGTTCGGGAAACAGGCTTACATCTGTTATAAATCCGGTATTCTCCCCGGCAACCAGCAGGTTTTCGAGCGCGCATCCGATACTGATATAAAGTTCACGTCTGTCAGAATCCGCAATTTCGAGCCAGCCGGAAAAATCAATCAGTATCTCGATCGTATTACCATCAATTCTAAATTTCCATGGCTGGGTGTTATGGCTGGAAGGTGCCAAAATGGCATATCTTATCAAAAAGCGAAGTTTCTGCTCAATTGAACCATTCTTCGGGAAACTCTTCAAATCTAAATTCCAGACAGATTTATCGCTGATAAAGCCTGTTGCCATCATCCCTCCTGAAGATATGCTGATTTAATCATAAACAATGCCATAATTTGCAACATATAATCTTAATCTATGTTTCAACTATTGGTAAATCAGTTTTAGACCCTGGCACTATACGTATTTCATATACGTAAAAGCCCTGTAATCATTACGTATTGAGAGAATTGCGATATTTGCCTATACTAAAAATGAAACTTGAATTGTCGATAGATACAGTAGCAATGGTTCAAAACTTTGCTCTGGATGTGACAAAGTTATGTCAGGAAAATCAATAGGAAAGGAGAAAATAGAAATGGAAATGAATGATTTAAAGAGAGACATCGAATTATTGAGAGCGGACATCAACAAACTGACCGAAGATCTTAAATCAGGTGGCAACCAGGGAAGCGCGGATATTCGCGAACGTTTCGTCAACAGAGCCGCCGAACTGGAGCAGTCAGCTCGTGATACTGTCAGCCAGACTTATGACAACGTACGTGGCAAATCCCAGGAGCTGGTCGATTCCGGTCGTCGACAGGTCCAGACCAACCCGTTCACTTCTCTGGCATGGAGTTTCGTAGCAGGAATACTGTTCTCCAAGCTGATGGACAGGAAATAATTTATGCGTGAAATTGCCGAGTTCATAGTAACGCTGTTTGAATTGCTCCAAACTGAGATGAACCGCGTCCGCAGGGGGGTCAGCTCGGTATTGAATAATTTCCTGTTTATGATCGCCGGTATGATGATCTTTCTCGGTGGCCTAGCCCTGTTGCTATATGGAGCGTATTTGCTTCTGCTGTACGTAGTTTCTCCAATTGGTGCGGTGTTTATTATCGCCGGCGTGACGCTGGTTCTGGGATATATAGTTATGAGTTCTGCCGCCAGGCAGTAATCCCCCGCCCCGGAAAACATAAATCTATTATCGAATTTTTCAAAGCCGGCCATTGGCCGGCTTCTCTATTGATCCATCATTTTGGCTTCATAAACAAAGGTCGCTATTGACAAAATCACCGCAGAACCTATATTTAATGTAAGACTTTATCAGGTTACCGGCAAAATTACTGGCAGAACTTAAATTTATAGACTACGCAATGGGATGGAGCGTGGAAATAATCCTGTGTTCCGTAGATACCTGATATACTGCTCGCTTGCTGTTTGAAAAAATAAAATCCAAGTTTCGAGGAGGAGATATGGAGAAAAGGTTTATCTCGCGGGTTTTGCTATGTGCCCTTTTGGCGCTACTGATACTGCCCGCAAACGTTCTTCTGGCGGACTGGTCAATCGTCGCTACATACCCAGTTCCGGAAGGAGCCTCAGGTCTGGCGTTCGATGGTACCAACCTGTATTGCGGGATTTATGGTCCCGACGGTGAAGAAGTCTATCAAATCGACCCTGGCGACGGCTCATACAGCCTGCACTTCAGCGGTCCTCAGGACGATGCCTACGGTCTGACCTGGGATGGAGCGAATCTGTGGACCACGGACCATCCCGGCTCGAGCTCGAACCCGGCTGTGGCTCGGAAGCTGGACGCCTCCGGAAATCAGATCGATTCGATCCTTCTGCCGGATCATTATATGTCCGGGATTGCCTACGACAACGGAGATTTCTGGGTGGCCACATATTACCCCCACCCGGCCACAATCTACAAGATCGATTCCGACGGAACTGTCTTAAAAAGCTTTGAATCTCCCAACGAGCAACCCTGGGACCTGACAGTCCAGAACGGTTACCTGTGGGTGGCTGATTACAATCTCGAGTATTTATACCAGGTCGATACCACCGATGGTACGCTAATCGAAAGCCATCCCTCGGAATACTCCGACCCGGCAGGTGTGGTCTGGGACGGCAGCTACCTGTGGTACTGCGATGCCGGTACCGGTATCGGCCAGGATTATCTCTACAAGATTGACCTGCTCGGAAGCGGTACTCCGCAGATCGATGTCAACCCGATTTCGCATGATTTCGGCCAGATTACGATCGGTGAGTCGGACACCTGGAATACGGTCGTCACAAGTGTCGGCGACACAGCGCTTCAATTGACCGGCGTCAGCTTCTCCGGTTCAACCGAGCTGTCGACGTCTTTGACCTTCCCGATCACGGTCGCGGTCAATGATACCGTGCATATTCCCATCACCTGGGCTCCGACTTCGGGTGGTGCTCTAAACGCCAGCGCGTTTATCGAATCCAACGCACCATTGACACCCTCGGTGGAGGTCACCCTGACAGGTTCGGCAGTCACTGCCGGAGCTGATATCGATCTGCCGGTGGCGTCCTATGATTACGGCACTATTCGCGTCGGAGCTTCAACTCGCTGGATGATGACAATCATCAATGAGGGCAATGACGTACTCGACATATCGAATATTTCTTTCAGTGATCCGGTTTTCTGGCTCGACTATGGTGTCAGCCTGCCGTTGAGCCTCAACCCTCTCGACACGATCCAGGTCGGAGTCTGGTTCTCGCCTGATATGGGCATGACCTACTCCGCTACAGCTTCGATTTACTCCAACGATCCGGATGAAAGCCCGTTCGATGTCAGCTTAACAGGCAGTGGCACCGATGTACCCTGGCCGATTGGTGATACTCTCTGGAATTACACGATCACCGGCGGTTACGACAACAGTCCCAAGGCGATCGGCGCAATTCCGGATATGAACGGTGATGGTGTCGACGATGTCGTCGTCTGCAGTGAAGATGACTACATCCGCTGTTTCAACGGCAATTCCCACGGTCAGGCTGACCTGCTCTGGGAGCATGAGATACCCGGCGGGTCGGTCTACAACCAGACCGCCCTCGACTTCAGCGTGGATACAGATGAGGACGGTATCTATGAAGTTGTGGTCGGCGCGGCCTGGGCCGGTAAACTGATCCGTATGATTTCTGGCGCAACCGGAAATACGATCTGGACCCATAACACCGACAACTACGGTGATGGTGGCTGGGTCTACGCAGTCGATGTGATCTATGATTACAACGGCGACGGCACCCCGGATGTCCTTGCGGCGGTGGGCGATGATGCTGATGACACAGGTCCCAAGAGGATCTATTGCCTGGATGCTTATTCCGGCAACCCGATCTGGGAATCCCCGGTCGGCGGACCTGCCTTCGGTGTCTTCGGGGTCGAAGACTTCACTGGTGACGGTCAGCCTGATGTTATCGGTTGTGCCTCCACTCTCGATGAAACCAACTCTAAGGCCTACGGAATCAATGGTGCTACTGGCGTAGTCGAATGGTCCTTCACCGGCCTTGGCACTTCCTGCTGGGATGGGACGCAGGTGGACGATTTCACCGGCGACGGTATCAAGGACATCATCCTGGGCGATTTCAGCATGAGCGGTGGTTATGTTTACGGCCTCGATGTCACGACTGGAGATATTGAATTCCAGTCCGGTCCATTTGGAACTATAATCGGCGTAGAACCGATGGATGATGTCAACGGCGATGGTCATACCGATGTCACCCTCCGGTATTACAGTACAACCGCGGTGGTCATCGACGGTATGACCGGTACGACTATCTGGTCACACGCACTGCCCGATAAACCGCAATCGGTTGCGGTGGCCAATGATGTCTCCGGTGACGGTATCAACGATCTCTTCGTGGGTACCCTGTACAGCAACAACTACGGAATCTTTTTGGACGGTACCGACGGCAGTGAACTGTACACTGTCAATATCGGCACCCCGGTCGACGCTATCGCGGCGATTCCGGATATCGTGGGAGATAACAGCTTCGAGATGGTACTGGGTGGTAGAAATGGGCTGGTCCTGTGCCTCTCTGGTGGTCTCAATACACTGGTAAACGATCCTCCCACTGCTCCGACTATCGACGGCCCCTCGATCGGTGTTATGACCGTACCATATGACTTCGATCTGCTCTCGGATGATCCGCAGGGCGACGAGGTCTATTACTACATCGAATGGGGCGATCAGACCACGACCGACTGGAACGGACCTCATCCGGCTAATCAGAAAGTTCAGTTCTCACACAGCTATGACGAATCGGGAACATATATCATTAGAGCAAAAGCGAAGGACATACATAACGCTGAAAGCGGATGGTCAGAAGATTTCGAAATCGAGATCGCGTTCCTGTGCGGTGACTGCAACAATGACGGAGTCACGGATGTCTCCGATGCAGTCTATATTATCACCTATGCTTTCGCCGGTGGACCTCCGCCACAACCGATCGAAGCTGGTGACACGAACTGCGATGGCAATATCGATGTCTCCGATGCCGTTTATGTTATCAACTACGCCTTTGCTGGTGGCCCGGCCCCATGCGACCCTGACGGCAACGGTATACCTGATTGTTAGTACCAATATAGATCGACTCCCTGAACCGTCCGGATACAAACCGGACGGTTCTTTTTTGAAACACTGCCATACAGGACAATATTTGTAATAATTTGTCATCAGTTGCAACCCAAAGCAGGAAATTCTGTTATTATGTTTATACCATAAAGCGGGAAGGAAGCAAAGTGCTGGCAAAACCAATATCAAAACAGGTCTATCATCTGGAAGAAGTGGAGTTATCCGCCTGGAAGCATTTCTATGATTGCGCCGATGAAGAGGTTTCCGCGAAACTCGGGATATCATCCGAGATTAACGATGGAATGTTGATCAGCCGGGTATCGTCATGCGATGTGCTCGGGTTTAACCGGGTTATCGGGGTTGGTCTGGGAGGGCAACTATCGGGCGAAAAAATCGAGGAGATAATCACAAGTTATCGAAAAAATCGGATCAATCGCTTTTTCATCCAGGTGGTTCCGGATTTGGCAGATCAGTCTACTTTTTCGAATCTACGGTCATGTGGTCTGCTTTATTACAACAACTGGATAAAACTCTATCGCCGGCTTTCCCCGCTGGAGGGAATCCGTACGGATTTAGAGATCAACAAGATTGACCGAAGCGACGCGCTCGCGTTTGCGCAGGTAGCCAGTTCGAGTTTCGACTGGCCTCCCGATTTTAATCCCTGGATTGCCTCGCTGGTTGGTCAACCTGGCTGGCATCATTACGGAGCTTTCGACAACGGGAGGCTGGTCGCCACCGGAGCGTTCTATATGCAGGCTAAAACCATTTGGATCGACTTTGCCGCCACGCTCGAAGGTTACCGTGGACGGGGAGCGCAGTCGGCACTTTTACAACGAAGGTTCGCGGATGCAATCCAGATGGGAGCGGAGATGGCAGTGGTCGAAACCGCACAGGAGACCGAGGACAAGAAAGCCCCCTCGTACCGCAACATGATTCGCTATGGCTTCAATGAGGCTTATATCAGGCCGAATTTCATTTACTTTTTTTAAATCTGCCTAAACACCGGTTTGTTGATGACGGGGCCGGAGCAGGTCGTTTACGGTTTTGACCGGGTTAAATGTCTCGATCGGAATCTCTACAAAAACGGTATTAAAATGCGCCATTGACCCGTTCCA
Source organism: Candidatus Zixiibacteriota bacterium (assembly GCA_014728145.1). Taxonomy (NCBI): domain Bacteria; kingdom Pseudomonadati; phylum Candidatus Zixiibacteriota; species Candidatus Zixiibacteriota bacterium. The sequence continues at coordinate 12,275 of WJMC01000022.1, forward strand.
CAAACCCGGCAGTTCCATCGCCTTGATCTCGCGACCATAGCGAGACTTCACGGTGATTATTCCCGCCTCCATATCGCGGTATTCTAACAGGTCAAACGGTTTTCCGCGGTAGTCACGCAATCCGGTTACGATATCGACCGGATTAAAATGGGTGGAACTTTCGAAAATATCTTTCTGGTCGGGATTGTTCAAATCTACCTGGGCCGATTCGACAATCTGAAGGCTGACCTGACCCTTGGAGTCTTCGACCCAGAACGGTCCTCCGCCCGGTTCACCCTCGTTTTTTACCATACCACAAACACGCAGGGGACGATTCAAGTGCTTCGCTAAAAACCGTTTCAATTCTTCTCCGCCCTGCTTGAATAGCTCATCCGGGACATCAATGTTGAGATTGTCGCGGGAGAATATCGCGATCGCCCGCAAGCGCTCAGCGGAGATATCATCGCCTTCCATATCCCTTAAAGCTCCGAAGATTTCATCCTGGATTTCTACAAGTATCCCCCCCAGCACCTGCTTGTAGAGCACCTGCTGTTCGAACAGATTAGCCGGGATGACATTGTCGATATTTTTTATGTACACCAGGTCAGCCTCAAGTTCGAGCAGGTTGTACAGAAGTGCGCCATGCCCTCCCGGACGGAACAACAAAAGACCTTCCTCATCCAGAAGAGGTCGGTCCTCGAGCGTGACAGCCAATGTTTCGGTATCCTTGCGCTGCGAGGAGATACTGACCTCGAAATTCACCTGCTCCCCGGTAAATTGCTGACGGCATTGTTCTATATGCTTTTCGAAACCGTCTCGATGTTTCTCCTGCACAGTGAAATGCAAACGAGCGGTTCCGTCACTGTCCTGAACATAGCGTATCGCTTCATGAAAGTGTTCCGCCACTGCAGTCCGGATCTCCAGCTGGTATTTATGAAACGGGATCATCCCCTTCGGAAAATCAGAATACCCGAGACCTTCCGGTTTGAGGATTATCTGCATGATCTCCTTTAGACGACCGTTATCCAACAGATCGGAAAGATTCTGTCCATCTTTCTTAACGGCCTCGTTTAGGTCTTCATAGAATGCGAATTTGTCGAGATTCTCGAAAAAAGTAAGCCCCTCCAATGCAGATCGGTCAGAATCCCGGTTCGCACGCAGGTAATCAAAATCTATCTTTTCCTGCCGGCTTTCGAGGTCCTGAAGCGCTTTGAACATACGTGAGGCGGCTCCCGATGCCGGAACGAACTTCAAAAAGCGTCCATTATCACGAGCAATATGTTGTAAACCGGTCAGCGCTTCCACCCGCTCATCAGGAAATCTGCGGATACCATCGCCGACAGTAGCCGCCCTGACCAGTTTGGATGGTGGCATACCCTGGTTAAAAAAGCTGACCTGCTCTTGAATATCCGTGAGGCTGAGCCCCTTGAGTTCGAGTTGTTGCTTTATTTTTTGACTGCTTTGAATATCGTCGGGTAATCCCATAATCGTTTCTTCTCCTTGTATATTGTAGATCGAATATACAAAATTATATCCACTATATCAAATCCGCATTATATCCTTTGCTCATAATATTAACAGGCTGGATGACAGATAGTTTATAAATCACAGAAAATGTGGTTTTTTCGAAAATTATTGAATCTTTAACATAAATTTAACTTGACATAGAGACGATATGATCTATAATCTCGTTTATTCTGAGACACCATAAAAGTTAGATTTAGAGGACAAGGCAGAGAAACTATTTACGATCCGTCACGTAGGGGGATTATATTCTCTTATGGCAAAAACGGATCTGAACAAAAACCATGAAAGGAGACTCAAATGTCGTCTCACAGTAATTCCGTAACAGGCAATTTTTCACAGGAGGAACCAGTAATGCGTTACCAAAATCAATTAGGCGCATGGTCAATTCACTTTATATGTCTCTGTCCAAACAGAGGAGTGTTTTTCAGGTGAGGGTTGTTAAACTGACCGCATCTTAGACTGCACATTCACACAACCCTCCCCTTTAAATAATCTCCTCTCATTTGGCCGGACTGGTCAAAATCATTCTATTCATGGCATCCGCTTAAGGCGATGCTGAAAATCTATTCTGACCGATGGTGTCATAGCCATCAGGCGGGAGGGGATCGTGTATTATCGCGACTACAAACATAGCTATACGGGTACGCCATCCAGGCACCCGCCCGAAGACAGCCTGGTGCTGGGTTCGGTAATGAGCGACTACCTGGAAGAGCTAGAACCCGAAGTCGTCCCGAGTGACAGTTTTCTCTATGAGAGCCTACTGTCCGAGGATGACCAATTTGATAAAAAAGAGTCGGAAGAAGTGTGAGATTAGAGAGAGGAGATATTTAGATGGACATTGCTATGATCTCGGCCATGGCCATCCTGACAACTTATGCTGTCGTCAAGGCTGGTGCTCATATCTGGGCAGAAATTCATGCCAGATTTATCAAAAATGAGGCCTCCTTCAATACCGCCACCGGTTTCGAACAGTTTGGATTCGCTTCCAGACATGATTGCAATAAAAAACTGGCTGATACGGCTTTGGAGTTGATTCACGCTAACGGACATGAGTATGAGGATGAGTTGGAAACCATATTCCACAGTATTGGAAATGGCCTTGTAACCTGGGTTACTATCTCGTTAGAGGATGATCTCAAATTCATTAATCATTCGTTTCATAACCTCTACTATAATTCAGCGGTGCTGAAGGAGGAATTTTTTTCGGGTCACGAGACAGCCGAGGTATGCTACCGGGCTTCCTACATTTGGGAATGTGAAACACGTGAAATCGTATTTGGCGTGCCCCATCTAACTTATGATTGCGATGATCAAGTAAGGCACAGGATCAATTTCGGCCTTACGGCCTTGCCCTACAGGATCGAGTTCGTAAATAAAAAGTCTGATCTTCCGAGTGATCTCGACCTGCCAAAAAAGGATAATATGGGTGAATATGAGAGCATTCAAATTGAGCACGGCACTTTGATTTGCATGGCCAATCGTTACGGGCAGGACAGTGAATCGGTACCTCCCAACCAGGCATTCTTCACGGGACAGGTCGTGGCGGTCTCGGATTTGAGTGATTTATGTGACGGTTACGGTTTCGTGGTGGTGACTGTTAAATCACAGGTCTTTTTTATCAATATCATCATCAGAAACGACAGCCTGCGCAGAATTCCAAAAATCGGCCAGTACACCGCTACCAGCTGTACTCTGACCGGTACATTACGAGATATCGAAGTTCTCTGTTTGTAACAGGACGCTTTCAGGTCGGAAATTGTCCTTTATGTGAAAACGCTACAGCAATTAATACATATTATACGGGCAATTACCGTATTATCGGCAAGAGCACTCGACGGTAAAATAAAATAAAAGTTGTTGACTGATAGTAGATTGTTTATATTTTCTATACAAAATTTATGCGTTCAAAGGTTATTATGGAAAATTTGGAATTGATAGATCAGGTTTTGATCAATCTGAGGCGGATAATGCGGGCGATTGATCTCCACTCCCGCAAGCTGGCGGCTGATTTTTCGCTGACCGGCCCGCAGTTGTTTTTGTTGAAGATGATCAAATCCGAGGGTAATTTGACATTGGGTAAGCTGGCGAATTGCACTTGCCTGTCGAATGCCACCGTTACCGGCATAATCGACCGTCTTGAAAAGCGCGGGCTTGTCCGCAGGACACGGGGCGACCGTGACCGCCGGCAGGTATTTGTGGCGATCACCGACAAGGCCGATAAAATCCTGCAATCGGCACCCCCCCCACTACAGGAGCAGTTCGTCTGGCGGATGCGCCAGCTCGACAGCGCCGAGCAGGATCAGATTTTGGGATGTTTGAACCAGCTGGCGGCCATGATGGATGCTGAAAAGCTGGATGTTTCTCCTGTCCTGGACGCAAGGGAATTGATACCCAGAGATGACAGCCTGCAAGACAGCAATTAAACTCAAACTTTATTCAGCAGATAATAAAAAGGAGCTAAAATGAGTACTGACACAGCGCAGAAGATTAACATGCATGAGATTTACAAGCCGGAGGATTTCCCGGAATGGATCGATCAGGACAAGCTGGCTCATTTCCTGCACGAGAGTCTCAAACCATACGAGGATACAGTTGAAGATATTAAAAGTGCGTTCGACTATGCTTTTTCCGATGCCGAGGGCAAGGGCGGTTATATCCTGATCGCCGAGGAAGACGAAAGCAAAAAGCCGATCGGTTCGCTGGTCATGCTGAAAACCGGTATGAGCGGTTATGTGCCGGAACATATCCTCCTGTTTGTAGCTGTTGCTCCTGAAGGTCGCGGCAAAGGCATCGGAAGCAAGATTATCAATCACGCTTTTGACCTGTGCAAGCCGGACCCGGTCAAACTTCACGTCGAATATGACAATCCGGCCAAACGTCTGTATGAACGCCTGGGCATGACTACCAAGTATGCGGAGATGAGGCTCGAACGATGAATCGTGTAACTATCAATCTTAACCGCCTGCGCCATAACCTGGATGTAATCAACAACTGGATGGAAGCTCACAATGCTTCCTGGACTGTTGTCACCAAGGTGCTGTGCGGTCATGTCGACGCGATCCGGGCGCTTCAGATCCTGGGTGTGCGGTCGATGGGTGATTCACGTTTGTCGAATTTCGAGGTGATCGAAAAGATCGTCGATGATTTCGAAGCCTGGTACCTGCGTGTTCCGGACAAGACGTCGATTCCGGATGTGGTCCGGCTGGCAGATGTCAGTTTAAACAGCGAAATCGAAATCATAAAAGAATTAAACCAAGAAGCCCGTCGCCAGAAGAAAACCCACCGGATCATTATCATGATCGAGCTGGGTGACCTGCGCGAGGGAATCCTGCCGGGAACGCTGATAAATTTCTACGAGGAGGTTTTCGAACTTTCCAATATCGAGGTCCTCGGGATTGGCGCAAACCTGGGATGCCTCGCGGGTGCTGTGCCTAATGTCGACCAGTTCATGCAGTTGATTCTCTACCGTGAATTGCTTGAGTTGAAATTCAAGCACAACCTGCGAATGATTTCTGGCGGTTCAAGCGCTGTCCTTCCACTGTTGTTGGATGGTTCTCTGCCGAAGGATATTAATCACTTCAGGATCGGTGAATCTATCTTTCTGGGTACTGATCTTGTCAACGGTGGAACTCTGCCCCAGCTTCGAAACGATGTCGTCCTGCTGGAGGCCGAGATCGCCGAGATCAAGGAAAAAGGCTTGATCCCGACCGGCGAAACAACAAATATGACACCGTTTTCGCCCGAGGGTGAGAACGGCGCTCAACCCGGTCAACGCGGATACCGCGCCCTGGTTTCTGTCGGCCAGCTCGATACCGATGTGGGCGGTTTGACACCGCTCAACCCCAATCACAAGATCGCCGGCGCATCTTCAGATATCATCGTGGTCAACCTCGATGATAACCCGGAAAATCTGACTATTGGGGATACGATCAAGTTCAAATGCAACTACTCGGCTATGTTGCGGCTGATGAACAGCCGTTATCTCGATATCGTGGTGCAACCATCCCTGGATGAGTTTAAAACCATGATGATGTCGAAAAGCAAATCCCGTATAAAACCTGTATTAGAAGAATTGAAGATAGTGGAAGGAAACGGTAGCGAAGACAAGTAATGACTGATAGAATAATTCTCTGGGCGATTGTGATCGGCTACATGATCTTCATCTTCACCAAAGGTGTCATGAAGGTCAAGAAAGTCGGCAATTCCGATGATTACCTGGTGGCGGGCAGGAACGTCACCTGGTTTTTCCTGTTCGCCACCATGGGCGCGACAGTTATCGGCGGAGGATATTCGATCGGGGCAATCGCCAACACCTATGAGATGGGTATTCTCTGGCTTTTGGTCTCAACCGGCGGCTATTTTCATTTCATATTCTCAGGGCTCTTCGTCGCCCCCCAGTTCCGTGAAGCCGAGCTCTATACGGTGGCGGGATACTTTGGCTATCGTTTCGGTGAACGACCCCGATTTCTGGTCTTGATTCTTTCACTTTTGTTTTCGGTCTTTATCGTAGCGGCCCAGATGGCTGCCTTTGGATCTGTTCTGGCGGCTATTTTGCCGCAGGTTACCGATGCCCAGCATTTAGTTAAATGGGCGATAGTGGTCAGCGGTACAATGGTCGTGATCTACTCCACCGCGGGAGGTCTCCTGGCAGTCATCCACACTGACATCTTTCAGTTTGTGGTGCTGATGCTCGGATTCGCGATCACCCTGGCATTCTGCATACCGGATATCTCAAGTTCATATAACTCCGATACAGGTAAGTTCATTCCCAGCCGATTCGGTGTAACTGACTTTGTCAGCCCCGATGCTTTAAGCGAGAGGATAGAAATCGGCCAGGACTCGCTTTCGGCATATATTCGTGGTAAGATCAAAAAACTGGATGATCATTCCATGGATGAGATTACCGCGGAAGATGGCAAAAGCGATGTTAAGGCAAACTTGCTGGCTGATGCTTTCAATGAAATTCTGGAGGATCCGGAATTCTACGAGGAAAAACGCTTCACGGGAGTGGCAATGAGCGCGCAGACACTCGAGCTTCTGGATAAAAAACCAATCCAGGGCCGCGACTTGAAAAGGCTCAACCTTTCGCTTATCCAGGACGCCTTCCCTGATGAGATCAACCGCAACCGTTCAATTTCTGCCAACTTCTTCAAAATCGAAGGCGGCAAGGGCTGGCTGTTTCTGATAACGACATTTCTGGCGTTTTTGCTTGGTGAAACTTTCGCTCCCGGCTACGCTACTCGATATTGCGTTGGCAAAAATGTCCGTGAGACAAAGATCGGTATCGCAGGCGTAGGATTCTTTCTGGCGATCACATTCCCGGTGGTGCTGTTTTTCATAGCGCTCTATGCCCGTATTCATTATCCGAATATAGATCCGCAACAAGCGCTTCCAATGGTGGTGCAACAGCTTAATAACCCGTTCATCGGCGGGCTGATTATCGGCGCGTTATTGATGGCGGTTATGTCGTCGGCAGATTCGGCACTCAATTCAGCAACCGCTATATTCGTCAAGGATCTTTTCGAACATCAGCTGGGATGGAAAGATAAGGGCGACGGCCGGATGCTCAGGCTGGCCCGGATCTGTACCGCTGCGTTAGGAGCTACCGCCGTTATTGTGGCGGTTTTATGGTCGGACATCATCGGACTTCTGCTGTTCACTTATCATGTCTGGGCGCCGGCAATTATCCTGCCGGTGGTGGTCGGGGCGTTGTACAAGAAACGCTCCAGTAACCTCACACGCAATATCTTCATCACCATGCTGGTGGCAACATTTCTGACTATGCTCTACAAAGGCATCGGCTGGTTCAGGGACTTGACCGGGGTGAAATTTATGCCTGAAGCCTTCTATGAGCTGAGTTCACAGTTAGATCCCGCTGTTTTTGGTGTGGGAATTTCCTGCCTGACATTTCTGATCATGACTCTGGCGACCAAAACCTCCTCAGCTACATCAGAATAAAAAAAGACGCAGGCTGTAACTAACCTGCGCCATTATATTCAGAAAACAGTAAGGTCACATCCATGTCAAAAGCCGAAGAAAAGATCGGATGTTACTAATCTGAAAACTGTTAATCTTCGCAAAAGGATAGCATCATTCACTCTAAATCGAATCCACCCTCATCCTTCCAGAACCAGATAACATTCTTTCATAACTTGCTTCAGTCTAAAGCCTGAAGTTTGACCTGGCAGGATCGA
>WJMC01000023.1 GCA_014728145.1 Candidatus Zixiibacteriota bacterium
ACCGCGAAGACCGTCGGTAATATTTAAAACCAGCTTCTCGCGGATGCAGGGAAACGCCAGCACCTCGGTACAGACATCGAAAAAGAGCGGTTTATGAAGCCTGCCGGTATTGCAGATTGCGCCGTAGCCGAGGTTCTTGGTAGCCATGGAAATCCCGTTGCCGGTGTTCTTAAACACTGGCACATTGATGATTTTCGTGAGTTTCTCCGTCAGCAGTTTTCCAAAATACGAATACCTGGTGTTGAAGACATGCTGATTGAGGTACTGCTGATCCTGCGGAGCGTCGACATCGGCCCAGTAATAGTTTTTCTGATCGAAGTTCGCTTCGGAGAGGTGATGACCGTTCTCATCCAGCCATCCCGAATCATCCTCAGCCTCACCCATATAGGCCGCCTCATCCATAGTCTGTAAGCCGACAATTCCTACTTTGGGAAAACGTTCGGAGGTGTAACCGGCATCGGCCAGCATATAGTCGAAGCGATCCCAGATGATGATATTTTCCCGCCTGACTCCGCCCTCTTCGAGCCACCTGATAATCTCATCTACCAGCTCCAGACGGGTATTGATCAGTCCCGCACCGACCGGGTTGACCTTGATCCCGACTACATCATCGGAGTTAAAAAACAAACCCTGTGCTTCATCTTGTCTGACCCCGGTCAGGCTTTCGATACCTGCAGTAAACATCGGTGCCAGCGCGGCCGAATTGATATTGCCATCCTGCAAGACTTTTTCGGAATATACCTCAACTGATTTCCCCGGAAACTCGCCCGGCAGAGAATACTTTCCACGCGGAACTTTAAGCGCGTCCTCGAGGTTCGTTTTCGGTTTTGGAGGCGGTTTTTGTTTCTCACCTGCCTGCGCCCACAACCCGGGATTGCCCAGGACCATCCCCCCTACCAGGACACCGGCGCTCGCGGCCGCGCCCTGTTTCAAAAAATCCCGCCGGTTTATATCCCAGCGGCCATTCATCGACCTGTAACCCCTGTCAGGCATATTACCTCCAGTGTTTAAGCCATCTCGCTTGAATCTATTAAATCTATATGCGTTTTTCAAGCCATTTGTTGCTTGCATTTTTTTTACAATTGACTTCTTGACAGTCGCCTGCTATTTGATGATCTTCCAACTAATATCCACAAGCGCGGATTTACAACTATGATTATTAAGGACAGGGAAAAAGCATCTCGCGTGGCACTTGTATTGTTTCTGCTTCTCACCGTGGCACTTCAGACTGCCCTGAAAGCCTCTGAAATATCGGAAGAACGGGCTCGTCTCGCCTGTGAAAATTTTCTGGCCGAGCAGGTTTATGAACAAAACGGGTGGCGGGAAGAGGTTTATCCGTACATAACCGGACATAAACTGACCGGAAGTGAAAAATCCGCTTTGTTTTACATCTATTCAGTGGAACCGGCAGGATTTGTTGTTGTATCGGCATGCAGTACTATGCCCCCGATTCTGGCCTATTCGCAGACACACAGGCTGGATTCCCTCCAGGCTGAAGGATTTATTGATTTCTTGATCAAGAAAGCGAATGCCCGGTCATCACGAAACGAAACTCATCCGGGCTGGCAGACCTACCTGCAGAATCCTGCTGATTTCAAATCCAGCCTCTTGAATCGCAATACTTCCCGGTTGCAAAACGGCCCGATAGTAACTACCAGCTGGCATCAGAATTCGCCCTATAACCGGGACTGCCCGGAAGGCGACGGCAGTCTTTGCATGCTCGGCTGTGTGGCTACCGCGGGGGCACAGATCATGAATTACTGGCAGTGGCCTCCCCATGGCAGGAGGACCAACACTTACTGGTGGGAGGGCGATATCTACTGTGGCGACACCTCGCAACAGGGGCAGTACCTGACCGCGGATTTCAGCGATTACTACGACTGGCCCAATATGCCCGACAGCTGTGACAATGGTTGCTCATTTCGTGACAGCGCCGCACTGGGAGAGCTGAATTACGAAGTCGCCAACGCTCTCGAGACCGTATTCTCGGTTTGTGGTTCGGCGGTCTTCGGCCTCGAAAATCACGAGATATACCACGAATACTTTTTCTACTCACCCCAGATAGAAATCACGTATTGCAATAATTACTCACTTCCAGAGTGGTTTGGCATGATTCAAAATGAGATCGATAACAATCGTCCGGTGCATTATTTCAGTTTCGATCATTCACTGGTTCTCGATGGTTACCGCTATGACGGCCAAACCTATGAAATCCACCTCAACTACGGCTGGGGCGGGCCGTTTACCGGCTGGTACGTCCTCGATGAACTGACCTGCGACTGGAATGGATCAGGCATGAAAAGCAGTGGCGATGACTATATGTATATCGGCATCGAACCCTGGCCGGAAGCGCAGTTGCGCTTCGTCGGCGCCGAAGTGATCGATACTCTCGGCAACGGCGATGGTCACGCTTCGCCCGGCGAAACTATCGAGCTCGAACTGGCGGTCTCCAACGATGGCTGGGATGCTTACGGGGTCAGGAGCGAAATCGAGAATGAACTCGAGCATATGCTGATTACGAATTACCAGATCGATTTTGCCGACACAGTTTATGCCGATTCAATCACAGTGTCCTCGAACAACTTCGAATTCAGGATCAGCAACAACTGCCCGGACCCGTACTATGTCGAAATCAAACCCTCGGTTTATGAGCAAAGCGGAGACCATATAGTAGATTCATTCATTCTATATGTTGGCAATCAAACCAGTTTCTATGACGGTTTCGAGGACGGCCAGGGCTTCTGGCGTCATGAAAGCAAAACCGAAGAACAGGTGAATGAATGGCATATCGATTATTTCCGCAGTCACAGCGGTCAAGCCAGTTTCAAGGCCGGAGGCGAAGGCTTAAACCATTACTCCAATAATTCAGCCGCCCTGTTGATTTCACCGCCGTTTCTTTTACCACCCGAACCCCGGCTCAAATTCTGGCACTACCTCCAGACTCCGCTTTTGGGCAGACTGAGCGGTGATGGCGGTACGGTTTTCATCAGCGACGGTATCAATCCGCCCGAACTGCTCGTACCGGAAGGCGGTTACACGCATTTTCTGGACAGCCTGCCGTGCTATTCCGGGAGCTTTGGCTGGAGCGAGGCGGAATTCGATCTCGCCGATTACTCCGGTGTCTACCAGATAATATTCCTGTTCAGGTCCGACCTGCGAGCTACCGCCGAGGGCTGGTATGTCGATGATTTCAGGATATTCAGCGGGATTATGTGCGGTGATGCCAATTCCGATGACATTATCGATATATCCGACATGGTCTATATCATCAATTACGTCTTTATGATGGGCAGTCCGGCACCAGAGCCAGCCTGCCGCGGTGACGCTTCCGGTGATGATGTAATCGATGTGACCGATGCTGTCTACCTGATGAACTATACTTTCGGAAGCGGTTCCCCTCCACCTCCGGGATGTTGCGATTGATCTGCGAGCCGGATCAGACGTGGTTGCGAAGCATCAGTTCCTTCGGATGCGGATTTAGATAAATCTGGTCCTTGATATAATCGACATCGAGCACATCGATATAATGGCGCAAAAGCGTGATCGGCACCACCAGAGGTATCAGCTCCCTGTGATAATCATCCAAAACCTTCAGGATATCCGCCTTCTCATTCGATGACAGTTCCTTTTTAAGATAGCCGAGGATATGCTGAAGCACATTCATGTTCTTCTTGACCGTAGTCTTGTAAGTCAGTGTTTCCATGAACATACGGCTGTACTCGTCTTTGAATTCAACAGGTTTATATTTTGCTATCGCCGCGACCATCCTGCCCAGCAGACGGTAATGTTTCTGGCTGTGTGCCAAAAGCAGGTATTTATGACGGGTATGAAAGTCGATAACATCTTTTCTCTTGAAACCGCTTTCGAACAGGTTTATGAGCCGGTTGTAAGCGAAAATCCGTACGATAAAATTTTCACGCAGGCGGGAGTCATTGAGCCGGCCTTCCTCCTCCACCGGCATAAGTGGAAATTCCTCCATCAGCGGATGAGCGTACATCCCCACACCTTTTTTTTCCGCGCCACCACCGCCTTCATGGTAGACCTTGACACGCTCCATCCCGCAACTGGGCGAATCCTTTTTAAGTATATATCCACTGAGTTTATCAAGCCTGAGCTGGCGTACTCTTTCTTGTGAATACTTTTTGATTCGATCTGTCCAGTCCTCGCCGGTTTTATTTCCGACCATACGCGGGTCGTCAATTTCTCCGACCAGCCTGACCGATTCACGCGGGACACCCATACCGACTTCGATTTCCGGGCAGACTGGAATAAACTTAAAATATCCTCCCAGGATATCGGTCAGGTAACGGTCTTTCTTGTGACCTGAATCGAATCGGACCGGCTGGCCCAGGAGGCAGGCACTGATCCCCACCCTGATCGGTATTGACTTCTTATTGTCTGTCTTCATAGCTCAATGCACCTCGACTTCTATGCTGAGTATGTATTTTTTCCGCCTTATCCGCCAGCGCTTTTGCCATCCCCCTGAATACCAGGGCATGGATCGGTAAAAGTGAAAACCAGTACAGGTGACCGAACAGTCCACGCGGATAGTATCTCGCCGTCTGCACCAGCTTCGCTTTATTGGGTCCGAGAGGATCAACTTTGAATTCCAGCCAGGCCTGCCCCCAGACCTTCATCTCGGCCCGCAAAAGAAGCTGTTTGCCGGGCTCATATTCTTCCACTCGCCAAAAATCCAGCGCGTCACCGACATCGATCATTACAGGGTGTCGTCTCCCCCGCCTGAGCCCCACACCACCCATCTGCTTATCGATAAACCCGCGCAGCTTCCAGAGCCGGTCGGCGTACATCCAGCCGTTTTCGCCCCCGAGCGAGGAAACCGTATGAAATAGTATCTCCGCTGGTGCCGAGACTTCGACCTCACGCTTGTCTGTCATGATATGCGTCGAGTCGATCTCTGTCAGGCGCGTGTTGCTGTCAGCGTCGATCCAGGCGGTTTCCACCTGGTGAGCTTTGGTTTTGACCAAAGCGCGTTCGGCCGCCTGCCGGAAATCGATTGTCTCGAATCCAAAGATCTTTTCCGCCAGGTCATTTTCGCGGACTGTCTCGTGCTTTAAGCCTTCAATCAACGGCCGGGCCAGTGAGGCCGGAATCGGAGTCACGAGGTTGACCCAGTACGACGACAACCGCGGAGTCAGAACCGGCACTGAAATCATGAATCGTTTCAAACCGAGGACATTCCCGACTTCAATCATCATATCTTTATATGTCAACACTTCCGGACCACCTATATCAATAGTTTTACCGGAGGATTCCTCTTTTTGTACAGCTTCGGTCAGAAAACGCAGGACATCGGCAATCGAAATCGGCTGGGTGCGTGTATACACCCAGCGGGGGCAGATCATCACAGGCAGGCGGTTGACCAGGTGATGGATAATCTCAAATGACAAACTGCCCGACCCGACGATTACCGCCGCCCTGAACTCGGTTACCGGCACACCGGATTCACGTAAGATATCACCGACCTCATGCCGGCTGGAGAGATGCGCAGACTGCCCGGACTGGCGTCTTCCCAGACCGCCCAGGTAGATTATTCTCCGGATATTCTCGGCTGATGCGACCTGACCCGCGTTTTCCGCCGCTTTACGGTCCAGATCCTGAAAACTCCCCCCACCGGAAGTCATCGAATGTACCAGGTAATAAACGATCTCCTGCCCCCGGAAAGCATCGGCCAGAGTTTCCGGCTTGAGCACATCGCCCTCTACCAGCTTTACACCCGAAGCCCATTTCCGGGCAGTTGCCTTGCGGATGTCGCGCACAAGGCAGGTAACCTGATGGTTGTGTTCCAGAAGTTTAGGTATCAGCCTCCCGCCCACATATCCGGTCGCGCCGATTACCAAAATTTTAGACATGCTGAAGCCCCCATAATTGATTCGATATTTTACGTCCCGTTAAGATAACCGGGGATAATCACAAAAAGTGCCGTGTTAAGCAAGATATCAGGATTCAATTAGATTTTCCGGCTATAAATTGTGGAATTTCCGCATGAAATTCGTATCTTATTATAAATAAACAGAAAATATCGGGGAGATACAATGAAAAACATCCACGCCATCGGAATTATTCTAATAACATTCTTCGTTCAAATAATACTGATGCCCGCGATTGCAAGATCTGAAAACGTCGGCATCTCACCGCAACTGTTAGAGCAGATGCGTTCCGCGGCCAGGTATACCGGACCCGAGAAGGCGATCTACAACTCGCTGATCAATAACGAAATTAAGAAGCTGGCGCTCGACCAGGAAAAAGTCAATCATCACCTTGACCTCTTCAACGTTACCGTCAAGACTAAGGGAATTACCGACCAGAATTCCTCAGGGCGATGCTGGCTTTTTGCCAGCTTGAATCTCCTGCGCCCGATGATGATCGAAAAATACAAGCTCAACAAATTTGAATTCTCACAAAACTACCTGGCATTCCATGACAAGCTTGAAAAGGCCAATAAATTCCTGGAAGCGATGATCCTGATGCGCGACCGTGACATCTATGACCGGGAACTGCAGGACTTTTTGCGCTCTCCATTCGGCGATGGGGGTTGGTGGTTCTACACCGTCGAACTGATTGAAAAGTATGGTTGTGTGCCCAAGTACGCCATGCCCGAAACCAAAAGCTCATCCAAAACGGGCATGATGAACAGCGTCATCTCCCGAAAACTCCGTAAAACCGCGTCTGAATTCCGCCGGATGGCAGACCGGGGAGCCACAGAGGATGAACTTCGCGCCCACAAAGAACAGGTCATGGTCGAAATCTACCGTATGCTGACCTTGAACCTGGGTATACCGCCGACCGAGTTTACCTGGCGCTACGAAGACCGCGATACAGTCGTCAGCAAACCCAAGCTGTATACTCCGCGAGAATTTTACGATGAAGTTGTCGATATCGACCTGCGTGACTATGTCACCCTGGCAGATCATCCCGGAGTGGAGAAATACAAAAACTATTATCATCGCTACAGCCGAAATATGTTTGACAAGTCCGATGAAGCTTACCTGAATCTTCCGATCGACAGCCTTAAATCCTATGCCCTGCAGACCCTTTTGAACGGCGAACCTGTGGTTTTCGCCTGTGATGTCGGCGAGGACAGTGATAACGACCACGGCATCTTTTTGCCCGGGATCTACGATTATGAAACGATCTACGGGGTCGACCTGGAAATGGATAAGACCGAACGTTTCAAATTTTTCGAATCCAGTCCCAACCACATGATGCTGATCACAGCCTGCGATACCGCCGACGGGGGCGTGGTACGCTGGAAGGTGGAAAACAGCTGGGGTACGGATCGAGGCGACAACGGCTACTGGACCATGTATGATGATTGGTTCAATGAGCATGTCTTTGAAATCATTGTGCATGAAGACCTGCTGTCGTCTGACATCAGAAAAATGCTCAGAAGCGAACCGATCGAGCT
>WJMC01000024.1 GCA_014728145.1 Candidatus Zixiibacteriota bacterium
TCCGGTTACAGAGCTGATCACCGGCATCGACCTTGTCAAGGAACAGGTCAAGGTCGCGCGCGGTGAGAAACTGGGATTCAGCCAGAAAGATGTCCGTCTGCGTGGTCATGCCATCGAATGCCGTATTTACGCCGAGGACCCGAATGCCAATTTCGTGCCTTCGACCGGTACGCTCAGGAGTTATAATGAGCCGGGCGGTATCGGTGTACGGGTAGATTCCGGAGTGACTTACAAAGCTGAAATCCCAATCTATTACGATCCGATGATTTCGAAGTTGTGCGCATGGGGCGCTGATCGTAGCGAGGCTGTTCGTAGAATGAGACGAGCGTTGAGTGAATACCGTATCAGCGGGGTGGCGACCACCGTCAACTTCCATTTAAGTGTGATGGATAACGAGGCTTTCCAGAGAGGCAACCTGCATACTCATTTCATCGATGAGGAATTCCCGGAAAAGAATTTCAAGGGTGAGGGCGATGCCGACCACATATTGCAGGCGGCCGCGATTTCGGCCTGTCTTTATGATTTTTTGGAAAACAGCAAAATCAAAACGACGCTCGATCAACCACGGGCAGGACACAGCAACTGG
Source organism: Candidatus Zixiibacteriota bacterium (assembly GCA_014728145.1). NCBI lineage: Bacteria > Pseudomonadati > Candidatus Zixiibacteriota > Candidatus Zixiibacteriota bacterium. Next base: position 587 of record WJMC01000024.1, read on the forward strand.
ACCCGCCAGGGCCGTAAGGCAGGCGTCAACCGTGTACCGGAGTGATTATGGATTACCTGGTTAAAATCGGCGAAAAACAGTACACTGTAACAATCGATCCAGCCACCCATCCGCCAAAAATAAAAATAGATGGCGAGCCGGTCGATTCGTCATTTTCAACCCGTTCAAATAATTCTGAAATCCAGCTTTTGATCGACAACCGTTCCTACGATGTCGAGGTTGTCAAGCAGAACGGCAATTTCAATGTATTCATCTATGGCCGCGAGTACACCCTCTATGCCGAGGATGAACGGCTGGCCAAAATCCGGGAGGTGGCCGGTATGGGTCCCGGTGGTGTCAGCGAAAACGAACTGAACGCACCGATGCCGGGCCTGGTCACGAAAGTCCTCAAGGCTGTCGGAGACGATGTTAAAAAAGGTGAAAGCGTGGTAATTGTCGAAGCGATGAAAATGGAAAATGAATTAAAAGCACCCCTTGACGGTATAATAAAAGAAATCAAGGTTAAAGAAGGTCAATCGATCGACAAAAACGCGGTGCTGGTTGTGTTCGAATGAAAACTCGGGAGCTTAGCCGGCTTTCAGTCGGGATTACTTATCGCTACGATTACAAGAAGATGCTATTTTCACAGGGCGGGACATTCCTGGCTCTTGTATTCAGTATCATCACCGAAGGTCATCCACCTTTCGGCGACAATCCTTACGAGCTTATCTCGTTCACATCGTTTCTGGTCGTGGTCAACCTGATCGTCCTAGTGGTAACTATCATTACGGTCAGCGACAGCGAGATCCGTCTCTTCCCGACCATGCTTGTTTACACTACCAGAAAAGACACATACAGGATCGACTTCGCGCGAGTGATGCATCTCAAGCATGGCAAAAACAGCAACCTGATTTTCACCAAGCTTAACAATAACGCCAAAGAGGAAAAATGGGTTGAAATAAAAAACTACAATGGTTATAAAGACTCCGATCAGTTGATTGGATTTCTACAATACCTGTTAAAAGATAAGTATGTTTCCAAATCGGTAGGTCTAAATGTCGAAAAAGAAGGAAAAAAGGTCGATCTCGGGCCAAAAAATAGAAAGTCTCTACTCCAGAGACTCATTAAATAATTTCGATCCGGAAGACAAACTTGGTCAACCGGGGAAATACCCGTTCACCCGCGGTGTCTACCCGGATATGTACCGGTCGCGTTTCTGGACTATGCGCCAGTACGCAGGTTTCGGGACAGCCTCCGAATCGAACCAGCGTTATCGATACCTGTTAGACGCAGGCCAAACCGGCCTTTCGGTGGCATTCGATCTGCCGACCCAGATCGGCTATGATTCCGACCACCAGATGGCCGAAGGCGAAGTTGGTAAAACCGGGGTGGCGATCGATTCGCTGGCTGATTTCGAAATCCTCTTCGACCAGATTCCGCTCGATAAAGTCTCGACTTCGATGACTATAAACGCCACCGCCACCACGCTTCTGGCGATGTATATCGCGGTTGCCAAAAAGCAGGGTGTTGCCCCGGAAAAAATCACCGGCACCGTGCAAAACGACATACTCAAGGAATATATCGCCCGGGGAACATACATTTATCCGCCGGCTCCTTCGATGAGGCTGATTGCTGATTTGTTCGAATACGCCAAAGACAATTTACCGCGATATAATACGATTTCGATCTCCGGCTACCATATCCGTGAAGCTGGATGTACCGCGATTCAGGAGGTGGCATTTACCCTTGCCAACGCTGTCGCCTATGTCGAATTCGCTCTGGACCGCGGTCTCAAAATCGATGATTTCGCGCCGAGGCTGTCGTTCTTCTTCAATGCCCACCAGGATTTCTTTGAGGAGATCGCCAAATTTAGGGCGGCACGTCGCTTGTGGGGCAGGATCGTCAAGGAACGTTTCAAGGCTCAAAACGAGAAGTCAATGAAACTACGTTTTCATACTCAGACCGCCGGATCATCACTGACCGCCCAGCAACCGGAAAATAACGTTATCCGCACTACATTAGAAGCTCTTGCGGCGGTTTTAGGTGGCACCCAGTCACTGCATACAAATTCGCAGGACGAAGCCCTGGGCCTTCCGACCGAACAGACAGCCCAGACCGCCCTGCGGATTCAGCAGATAATCGCCCATGAGTCCGGGGTAACCAACACGGTCGATCCTATCGCCGGATCGTATTTCGTGGAAACCCTGACCAACAAGATCGAGGATGAAGCAGAAAAATATATACACAAGGTCGATGAGATGGGGGGCGCGCTCAAGGCGGTTGAAAAAGGTTTCTACCAACAGGAGATCCAGAAATCGGCGTATGCTTACCAGAAAGCGGTTGAAAACGAAGAGCGGATCGTGGTCGGAGTCAATAAGTATTCCTCCGAAAAGGAGTTGCCCCAGAATATCCTGAAAGTCGATCCGAAGCTGGCCGATTCACAGATCGCGCGAACAAATAAGATCAAGCAGGAGCGTGATTCGGAGAAAGCCGGGAGTATGTTGAAAAAACTGAATGAGAAAGCTTCCACCGATGAGAACCTGATGCCTCATATCCTTGAATGTGTCGAGGCCTATTGTACCGTGGGCGAAATCTCCGATGCACTGCGCAAAGCCTGGGGCGAATACAGGGAGCAGGTTATATTATGAAGATACTCAAAAAACTGGCTCATATCGGGCTGGCGGTCGAATCGATCGACGACAAGCTCAAGCTCTATCATGATGTCATGGGGCTTGAAACCGGCGAGCGGACCGAAGTGCCCGATCAGGGTGTCGAGGTATGTTTTCTGGAGCTGGACAATACTAAGCTGGAGCTTCTTCAGCCCCTCGATGATTCCGCTAACCTGAACAAGTTTTTACAGAAAAAGGGCGAGGGGATTCATCATCTCTGTTTCGAGGTCGAGGATATCGAGTCCGCCCTGGCGCGCCTTTCGGAAGTCGGTATCCAGTTGATCGACAAGAAGCCGAGAGTCGGTGCCTGTGGCGAGTTGATCGCCTTCCTCCATCCCAAATCCACCGGCGGAGTTCTGATCGAGCTGGAACAGCATAAATAAGGACTTCTGCGCATCGGGATACCTTATTCTTTAGATTGGGAAACTTTGTACTTTGTAACCCCCGCAACGGGTGGGAATCAGAAGATTAGCATTGATCAGGTCAGGCGTTCTGCACGCCTGATGATGTCAGGCTGGCAAGCAATAAAATCCCAAGCTAAAGCTTTAGGAACCCGTTATCTCTATCATACCCATAAATTCAATTGTGTATTAACGCCGCCATTTGAAATCAGCTACACCTGCGGGGTTTCGACATATTCGCCGTAGACTTCGCGGAAGACATCGCAAATCTCCCCCATGGTGGTATAAGCCTTGACCGCTTCGATGATGGCCGGCATGGTGTTTCCCGTCTCGGTTTGGGCGATTTTGCGCAGATCCTCGAGACAGCGCTTGACTTTGTCATTGTCGCGTTTGGCCTTGACCTCGTTGAGGCGGTTGATCTGATCCTCGGCCACACTTTCATCGATACGCAGAACCTCGATCTCGAGTTCCTGATCCTCCATGATATGTTCGTTGACGCCGACGATGATACGTTCCTTCTTGTCGATTTCCTGCTGGAACTGGTAAGCGGCACGAGCGATTTCTTTTTGCATATAGCCGTCTTCGATACACTTCAGCACACCACCGCGTTCGTCGATCTCATCGAAATACGCGAGCGTTTCCTGCTCCATCCGGTTGGTCAGGTTCTCTATGAAATACGATCCGGCCAAAGGATCGATGGTGTTGACCACCCCGGTCTCATAGGCCAGGACCTGCTGTGTACGCAATGCGATCAAGGCCGCTTTGTCGGAGGGCAGTGCTAAGGTCTCGTCCATGCTGTTAGTATGCAGCGACTGTGTACCTCCCAAAACCGCCGACATAGCCTCGAACGCGGTCCTGACGATATTCAGTTCCGGCTGTTGAGCGGTCAATGAGCATCCTGCTGTCTGCGTATGAAATCTCAGTTTGAGGCTGTTCTCTTTTTTGGCACCGTACTTTTCTTTCATCCGGTGGGCGTAAATCCGCCGGGCGGCGCGATATTTGGCGATCTCCTCGAAGAAATCGGAATGGGCGTTGAAGAAAAACGATAACCGTGGGGCGAAATCATCGACATTCAACCCGCGCTCGATGGCCGCCTCAATATAAGTGAACCCATCGGCCAGGGTAAAGGCCAATTCCTGCACAGCGGTGGCTCCGGCTTCACGGATGTGATAGCCTGAAATCGAAATCGTATTCCATTTCGGCACCTGCTCGGCGCAGTACTCGATCGTGTCGACAATCAGTCGCACTGAAGGTTCGGGCGGATATATGAATTCTTTCTGCGCGATATATTCCTTGAGGATATCGTTCTGAAGCGTGCCCCGCAGTTGATCTATCGGCACCCCCTTCTTTTCAGCAACAGCGATATACATCGCCAGAAGCACATTGGCCGGGGAATTGATCGTCATCGAAGTCGAAATCTTGCCGAGGTCGATACCGTCGAAGATGATTTCCATATCGGCCAGCGTATCCACTGCCACGCCGCATTTGCCGATCTCGCCCAGGCTGCGCTCATGGTCGGAATCATAACCCATCAGCGTCGGCAGGTCAAACGCGACTGACAGCCCATGCTGTCCCTGATCCAGCAGATAATGGTAGCGCTTGTTGGTCTGATGAGGCGTACCCATACCGGAAAACTGACGCATCGTCCACGGTCTTCCGCGATACATGGAAGCGTGCACCCCGCGGGTATATGGATATTCGCCGGGGTAGTTGAGGTCGCGGAAATAATCCATGCCGTCGATATGATCCGGCGTGGCCAGAAATTCCACCGGCGCGGATGATATGGTTACAAATTTCTTGTCTTTGCGGGCTGATTTTTCCGCTTCGGCCTGCCATTCTTTACGTGCTTCTTTTATCCTCTGGAGAGCTTCTTTATCGAACATATCGCACCTCTTAAAATTTTGCAGTCGACATTAATTGCGAAATCTAACGGAATCTCTCTTATATTTCAAGTAATATTTAACAGTGTGAGCGGACGAGTGGTTCTATTCTTTTGAATAATGACGGGAGTAGATATCGAAAGCGGCGTTGACCGGATCGGATTTGCGATTGAAGATATCCTCCAAAAGCTCATCGAAAAACTCAGTACCCGCCAGCTCGGTTTCGATCTTGCGGGTCAACATAAAGCGCACATGCTCGATGATCTCTTTTTTTATCTGCTGTTTGCGATGCTTTTTGTAAAGCCCGCTCTGCTTCAAGAATTCCTCATGTTGCAAAATCGACTTTTTGAGTAGATCGATGCCCTCGTTTTTAACCGCCGAGGTCGGAGTAACCGGAAATGACCACTCGGACTTTTCGCGCTTAATCTGGAGCAGATGATTCAGTTCAGTGATTACCCGATCGGCGCCGTCACGGTCAGCTTTGTTGAGACAGAATATATTAGCGATCTCCATCAATCCTGCCTTCATGGCCTGGATTACATCGCCCGACTCCGGTACCAGCGCAACCACGACCGTATCGGAAGCATCGACGATATCCAGCTCGACCTGCCCCACACCGACTGTTTCGATCAGTATGTAGTCGAAGCCAAAAGCATCATAAAGCACATTGACATCGCGGGTTGCCTGCGCCAGACCGCCACTGGACCCCCGGGTGGCCATACTGCGGATGAAAACGTTTTCCTGGCCGATCAAATCTGTCATGCGGATGCGGTCACCCAGAAAGGCACCGCCTGTAAACGGCGAGGAGGGATCGACAGCAATGATTCCAACTTTTTTACCGTCTGCGACAAGCTGCTCGGTCAGACGGTCGACCAGTGTACTCTTGCCCGCCCCGGGTGGCCCGGTCAGGCCAATCTTGTAAGCATGACCGCTGTCAGGGAATACCCTGCTGAGAATTTCCTGATAACCGTCATGACGGTTTTCTACATGGCTGATAAGCCGGGCCAGAGCTCTGACATCACCGTTTCTAAATTTTTCGAGGAGAGTCATATCAGTAGCGCAGGTCTTTAACACGAAGCTGGATCCGGGTCTGTTCAGCGTAAGTATTCAATTCGGCCACATAGACCAGATCAACCGCCACAGACCTCAGTGCCAGCGGCTGGGCATGTTCGCCGAATCCAAAACCGATCACATCGAATACCTTACTGCCTTTTTTAACTTTCATCTTGAGATGACCCTTGCCGACTACATGGGGGGTGCCAACCACCTCAAGGTTACGGGTCAGAAATATCGGTCGCATATTCATCGGCCCAAACGGCGAGAATAAGTCAATGGCATTAATAAATTCGGTGTCGATATCTTCCAGGTCAATTTCGGCATCTATTTTAAGCCGGGGAATCAGGTCATCAGGTTCGAGGACATCCTTGGCGACCTGCTTGAATTTTCTTCGAAATGTTTCTACCTTACTCGGTTTAATTGTCAATCCGGCGGCGTATTTATGCCCGCCGAATCGGAGCAGATCTCCCTGGCATGAACTGAGTGCGTCGTATATATGGAAACTGGGAATCGACCTGGCCGACCCCTTGCCTTCGTCATTGTCGATTGCGATTAAAATTGTGGGCAGGTAGAAACGCTCGACCAGCCGTGAGGCTACAATCCCGATCACGCCCTGATGCCATCCATGTGAAGACAATACAATCGCGCGGTCATTGGACATATCGATTTCGGTATCGATCATATCCATCGCCTCCCGCAGGGTTTTCTCATCGATCGATTTGCGTCGACGATTCTCTTCTTCCAGGAATTTGGCGATTTCAGAGGCGGCCTGTTCATCCCGCGTGGTCAATAATTTGATAGCTTTTTCGGCATTGCCCAGCCTGCCGATCGCGTTGATACGAGGCGCCAGAACATATACAACCTGTCCGGTAGATATCTCTTTGCCCATCAAACCGGAAACGAACGTCAGTGATTTCAGGCCGGGTTTGGTGGTACGGACGATCTGTTTAATACCGAATTTAGTCAGAATGCGGTTTTCATCGGTCAACGGTACGATATCAGCTGAGGTACCCAATGCCACCAGGTCAAGATGCTCTTCCAGTTCATATTCCGGCTGTCCCAGCCTGCGATACAACGCCTGGGCAACTTTGAATGCGACTCCTACACCTGAGAGTTCATGTCCACCCAACTCCTCGGCATGAACCTTGGGATTGATGATTGCTTCGACCTCGGGCAGGATAGGTCCCGGCTCATGATGATCGGTGACTATCAAATCGATTCCCAGGTCATGAGCATGTTTGGCTTCTTCAACAGCAGTCACACCTGTATCAACCGAGATGATCAGCGATATTCCCTGCTTTTCAGCCTCGGCCAGCCCATCCTCGGATATGCCATACCCCTCGACCAGGCGATTCGGCAGATAGTAAGAAACCTGCGCGCCAAGTTTATTCAGAACCAGAAAAACAAGGCTGGCGGCGGTGATCCCGTCAACGTCGTAGTCGCCATAGACCATGATTTTTTCCTGCTGGCGCAACGCTTCGACCACTCGTTCAATACCCTTTTCCATATCCGGTAAAAGGAATGGGTCCTTGAGATCGGTCATCTTCGGATTAATGAATTTATCGACTTTTTCGGGGGTATCGAGTCCGCGGTTGATAAGAATCTTGACTATAATACGAGACAGACCAAGAGCATCGGAGAGATCATCTATCAGATGAAAATCCGGCTCCGGAGCGACTTCCCATTTCTGTCTTCTACGTCTAATCAAAACAAAAAATAAATCGGCTTAAGCAGGCAATAAGCCGAGTTCTGTCAAGCCGGTTTTGCCCGAATATTGTCTCACAAAATGCAACAGTACTCAGGCAAAACAACCGCTTACGATCATCCATCTGGGAGAGAAATCGCTTTCTCCCTCATGCGGCCCACCCGCAGGTCAGACGGTGCCGGCAACACCTTCCTGCTTACTTGGCCTTGCTCCGGTCGGGGTTTGTCAGCCGGCTGTGTTGCCACAACCGCTGGTGGTCTCTTACACCACCGTTTCACCTTTACCAGCGTAGTGCTGGAAGTCTGTTTTCTGCGACACTTTCCGTCGGATTACTCCGCCCTCTGTTTCAGAGGCGACCCGCCTTCTGGAGCTCGGACTTTCCTCACCCGTCAGGGCGCGATCGTTTCGCCTACTTAAGCCGTAAGTTTAATTCCGGCTACTATTTATTTAAAGAACACAACTTGTTGCTTTCAAAGCTTTGTTTACCTGAGCATAGTCAAAACTCGAGATAAAAGCAAATAAAAAAACAACTATTAAGTAATCATACGAAATTAAAACCGATTTGGCTGATAAAACAGCCTTATCCGTATTCAGCTCCATGAGACTCTGTCAATATTCAAAATATCGGGCTTTCATCAGCCGGCTTTAGATAACAAAAAAGAGAGCCGCGGGGGATGCGGCTCTCTGCGACGATGCTCAGTAAGGGATATAGTAGAGACGCTAAGGTGCCTATTTTATTTTAAATGACGAAATCATATCCTTGAGTCCTTCAGCCTGCCGACTCAGTTGTTCGGCGGCCACAGCGGCCTGTTCTGAACCACTGGCGGTTTCCTTGGTAACCGAAGCGATACCGTCGATCGATTTGGTGATCTGCTCGGCCGCGACCGACTGCTCTTCCGTGGCGGCGGCGATCTGCTGGATCATATCCATCACGCTCTGTGACATGGTGACGATACCCTCCAGGCTCTCGCCGGCTTTATCGGCCAGTTGTTTGCCCTTGCTGACTTCCTCGATACCTGACTGCATGGAGGTTACCGAACGGTCAGTCGCTTTCTGGATACCCTGCACCATTGAGGCAATCTCCCCGGTCGCTTTACCGGTGCGTTCGGCCAGCTTGCGGACTTCATCGGCAACAACCGCAAAACCTCTGCCCTGCTCACCGGCTCTCGCGGCCTCGATGGCGGCATTTAATGCCAGCAGGTTGGTCTGGTCAGCGATATCGTTGATCACGCTGATTATTTCGCCGATCTCATTGGCGGATTTGGCCAGTTCTCCAATCTGCTCGGATGACTGGGTGACCACATAGCTGATACTTTGCATACCCTGAACAGTGTCGGCAACTATCTGTCCGCCGGTGGTTGCGGTTTCTGAGGCACCCCGTGAAGCCTGAGTGGCTTCTTCGGCATGTTTTGCCGATTCGTTGATGGTAGCCGACATCTCCTCCACGGCAGTTGAAATCTGACTGATCTGATCCGCCTGACTCTGCGATCCACGCGACATCTGTTCAGATGTCGAAGCTATTTCAGTCGCCGCTGACACCAGTTCCTCGGAGCTGGCACTCAACCTGCTTATGACTCTGGTCAGGTTTTCAATCATGGACTTGAAGGAATGCCCCATTACATCCTGATCGGATCTGGGTTCGAACTCGACCCGCAGATCATTCTGCGCGATCTTTTCCGCCACCCGTGCAGACTCCTTAAAGTAATCCATCATGTTGTTGAATGAACGACCGAGATCACCGATTTCATCCTGTGACCTGACTTCGACTTTCTGGCTGACATCTCCGACCGCCACAGCCTCAGCGACACCGGCCAGACTGACCATCGGTTTGGCGATCGAACGGGCGATGAAATATCCGAGACCAATAGAAACCACCAAAGCCAAAAGACCGAACATTATCAATGTATTACGCAGATCGTTGACCGGTGCGACGAATTCCTCGAGGTAACTGCCGACCGCGACAATCCAGTCCCAGTCCGGGAAATAAGCGTAGACAACGATCTTGTCGCGTTCTTTGGTATCACCCAGTTCAGCATTTTTCCAGCCGTATTGAATCCATTCTACTTGCCCCTTAGCCAGTTGCGGTCCTTTGTGGGTGATCTCCTGGATAAATTCATATTTGCTGATATCCGCGCCCTCTTTAGCCGGATGAACCCGCAAAACCCCCTTGGAGTCGATGGCATAGATGTAGCCGGTCTTACCGACTTCCATGGCCAGCAGGTTTTCGCGCAGGCTTTTCGAGGCTTCAGGAAGAGCGACCCCCAAAGCTCCGATAATTTTATTGTTATTATCCCGAATTGGCTGGTAAGCACTGACATACCACTCATCTACAACCCAGGCGCGCCCGACAAAATCCTGCCCCTGGCGAACAACTGTATTGTAGACTTCATCTGAAATGTGCGTATTGAGAACTCTTTCACCACGGTCATTTTTGAGGCTGGTGGTGATACGCGTGGCCGTCGTACCCTGGTCAATGAAAACCGAGGCGATAGCTCCCGTCTGCGAGCTGATATTATCTACCAGCTGGTGATCGCGGTTAAGGACTACATCCTGCCCGACTACCAACCTGTTGCCCTCCTGGTATACATTACCAGCGGACCAATTACTAAATTTTTCCCCCGCCATTGCCAAAGTCAATTCCGCTTTCTGACGAGCTTCCTCGGCAGCGATCTGACACTGATTTACTCCCATTTGTGCCATGTGAGCGAGATCAGTTTTTGCCAGATCAGTCATGCTCTGCGAGGAACTGACTATCGTAATGATCGTCACACCCGTGATGGAAACCACTACCACCAGCGCGATCATCAGCATAATCTTCTGTGCCAGTCTTAGACGCATGATACTTCTCCTACTCCTGTTTATGATATGGTGCTTAATGCATATTTTCGTACTGCATATATACGAAACCTTGAAGGATACTAACCGATTGATAATTTCATAGTAGGTATATCGGCAATTTCGTTATTATAAATAGTGAGTAAGTGTAGTATTTTTGGTCATATTGCAATTATAGGGCACTATCATCTAATTTCTAAGGTTCACCGTAATAGTTTCAAAACCTCCTCAAATGTTGCCTTCCGGCACAAAAAAAGACCGCCCATTGAGGCGGCCTAAATAATTATCATATTACGAGTTACGCTATTCCAACTGCATCAGCTTGGCCTGTGTGCCCATAAGATCGAGAAATACCTTGTCGCGACCATCTTCCTCAATCACTACCGCATAGGTGTTTATCGATACCGATGTCTTGAAACTCACGTTCTCCAGCATCTCCGAGAGTTCACTTATGACCTCGGAAATCTTTTCGATGGGATTGATTGAATCCGCCATGTTTTCGAATTCCTGCTGTTTGCCTTCTGCCCAGCTCTTCATTTTGAGCATAAACTCCAGGTCAGCAGGTACGTGCATCGAATAAAATACCTCGTCGCCTCCCGCGGTTGGATTGACATCGGCAACTTCAACTTTGATCAACTTACCCATGGTTGTCAATACGAGATTCTTAATGGAATTGGCAATTACCGCGAATTCCCCGGCATCCTGACCGACATCGCCCATGATGAAGTTGTATGCATCCGGCGCGATAGTCTGAATGTACTGCTGGTCTTCATTCGCCAGCATCGAGAAAGCGTGCTTGAGATCGCCCTCATCGAAAATCGACGACCAAAATTCTTCTACGGTCTGAGCCGATTCGGCCTGAAGATTGACTGAAAAAAACAGCGCCAGAACAAGGGTTAAAGAGATGGTTAGCTTACGCATAATAACTCCTCAGTAACTGAAAATTAATTCGTGGATTTACTTATATTATCGAATTTGGCGCGCTGATGTTGCGCTTACGGGGTAAATTTAAATAGGTTTTTTTCTCCCGCGAGCTGGAGGTCTATCCACCATTTCCCATCCCGTTCTATCACCGTGAGTGGAAACAAATAGGTCGATTTTTTATCGAGAGAAACGTTTTCGAGCGATTTTTCTAAATCGTTGAGCGCCGACCAGATTATCTTTTTCTTCTGATCAAGGGGTATACTATCGAGGTTGACATCCCGGTAACGCGTCTGCAGACGAGTATAAACTCCCCCCACAGCCATCGCAAGCATCATGTAATCAGAAGGGTACAAGACCTCAAGTTTGACTTCAGCAGAATCACCATAGTCTTTGCCCTTACGCACTTTAACATCAACCAGGCGATTTGCAATTTCAAGCAGTCGGGGTTTGAATTCCTCGTATAAACTGGTATATTCCTGATACTTCTCAAGAGTATCTTCGGACAAAAAAGAGCCGATCTGGGAGTTGGATTTGACCAATTCCCGGTCCTCGGGACTGAGGAGTTCAAAAGCGCTTTCGAGATCTCCCTGCTCTAAGACCCGATGTACAAACAACCGCACAGTACCATCCGGAGTGGCCTGAGTTTTTTGCGCTTCACCGCCACAGCCGGAAAGCAGGCAGATCACGACCAGCAAAGCCATAATTCCGCCACAGTTAACTGACAGCCAATTTCTCATAATCCCCCCAGGTTACTTGTTCTGCTGAAACATCTCCCGCACATCTTCAGCCTGCTTGCAGACCTTCCATTTATTGTCCTCACGAACCAGAACAAGGGTATCATATTCAGCGATCCGGACGACATCGGAATGGTCAGAAATGGAAGCTATCTTTTCGTATGCCTGTTCGTAGTAGGCTTTGCGCTCTTTCAGAGGCACATCGGTATTATGGAGATACGATGAAAACTTACTAAAGCCTTCATCCCCCAGAGCGATTTTAAAAAGTCTGTTGAAATAGCGCGGCCCCCCGATCTTGTACTCATACAGGCAACTGTCGGCGCAACGCAGTTTTCGCACATAATAAATCTTGTTAAATTCAGCCACGACAGGAATATAGGCACGAGTCAAATCATATTGAAAGCTCTGCTGTTCTGTCCAGTCCGGATTGTTTTTGCCATAGATCACATACTGGGCGATCGAATCGTTCTCTGCGATTTCACGGTTTGCCCGGCAGGATAGCTTTAGGGCTTCCTTATAATTGCCATCAAGAACCGACAGCTTCAGGAATCGTCCTGCAACCCGGTCACTCTCAGAGGAAGCCGTGTCCAGATAACTATCGATTGTGAATCCAGACAGGTCGGGCATTTGCTCCTCTTCGGCCAATTTGGCAGAATCCGTTTTGGGCACTTCAACGTTATCCTGTTCGGATTTGTCGCCGGAACATCCCAGTGTAAACAGCGGAATCATCAACATACTGATTAAGATTTTTCTCATTTCCAATACTCCAGCTTCAGGTTTTTAATCCCATTACCTCTGATGAATCATCTTGCAGGCGCTGACAGTATTATATAAAAGCATCGCGATAGTCATCGGTCCCACCCCACCGGGCACCGGTGTTATCCAGGACGCTTTTGGTTCGCATGATTCGAAATGAGCATCACCCACCAGGCGATAGCCCTTTTTGGCATCTGGATCGTCGATTCGATTGATCCCGACATCGACCACGACCGCGCCGTCTTTGATCATATCGCCCTTAAGGTATTCAGGCAGACCCATAGCGCAAACGACCAGGTCGGCCTGGCTGGTATACCGCTCGACATCGGCAGTGCCTGTGTGGCATACCGTAGTAGTGCAGTTGGTCTCGGCCCACTTCTGGATCAACATGGCCGCCAGCGGTTTGCCGACGATATTTGATCGTCCCAGGACAACCGCATGCTTGCCTTTCAAATCGACCTGATGCCTCTTCAGAAGTTCGATGATACCATAAGGAGTACAGGTCATAAACGAGGGTTCCCCGATCAGGATACGTCCCAGGCTGACCGGATGGAAACCGTCGACATCCTTGTCGGGAGTAATCTTTAAATTCAGATCCAGCTTGTCGATCTGCTTCGGAAGTGGTTCTTGTACAAGTATGCCATGTATATCTTTACGGGTGTTCAGTTCATCTATCAATTGAATCAGTTCCGAATGGCTGATAGAGTCATCGCGACGGATCACCTCAGAGTAAATGCCGATTTTTTTACACTGTTTGGCTTTGCTGGAAACATAGATTTCCGAGGCCGGGTTCTCTCCGATCAGGACTGCCGCCAAGCCCGGCACAACTCCCGAATTAGCCAGTTTCTCGATTTCCTCTTTGAGCTCGGCCTTAATCTGTTTGGCCGCCAGTTTACCATCCAGAATTTGAGCCATCAGTCTTCCTGATCTTTCTGATTGGGGTCATAATTGCCCTCGCTGATTTTCTCGAATATCCGCTTAATCGCTGTTGTGCGACCATCATCGTCGATATCGATCATCACTCCCGCCACCCGCGGGTCATCCTCAGCCACCGAAAATTTATGCGGTATACCGGAGATAAAGCGTCCGATAGCCGCTTTCTTCTTCATACCAATCACTGAATCATAGGCGCCGGTCATGCCGACATCGGTAATGAATCCGGTTCCTTTTGGTAAGATCTTCTCATCGGCCGTCTGGATATGTGTATGAGTCCCGACCAGCATACTGACCCGTCCGTCGAGATGAAAGGCCATAGCCGCCTTTTCCTGTGGCAGTTCGGCGTGAAAATCGACGAAAATAGTTTGAGTCTCACGGCGCATCAAGGTCAGTTCAGCCTCGGCTATCCGAAAAGGACAATCGATTCTGCTCAAATAATCTCGCCCCTCGATGTTGAGCACACCAATCTTTCGGCCATCATCGAGCTGATAAACACCGCCACCCCTGCCCGGCATCCCCACCGGATAATTGGCCGGTCGTAGAATATGATCCATCTTGTCCAGGTAGGGCCGAAGCTGTGGCCGGTCCCAGATATGGTTACCCGAGGTCTGCACATGGACACCATAGGAACGAACTTTTTTCGAGATATTGTCAGTGATACCATAGCCACCGGCGGCATTTTCGACATTGGCAATAACAAATTCGACCTCGTTTTCGGTCACGAAGTCCTCCAGAAACTGCGACAATGCCCAACGCCCCTTCTTGCCGACTATATCACCGATAAACAGAATCCTCACTATATATCGCCCCTACTTGGCATAATCCACTGAACGGGTTTCCCGAATCACGGTTACCTTGATCTGACCGGGATATTCCATCTCGGCCTGGATTTTCTTGGCCAGGTCAGCGGCCAGGATGGATGATTTCAGATCATCGATCTCCTCGGCCTCCACGATCACACGAACTTCTCTACCGGCCTGAATAGCAAAGGCTTTGGAAACTCCTTTAAACGAATCCGCTAACTCTTCCAGTTTCTGCAGACGCTTGATATAAGCTTCCAGCGGTTCCCTGCGTGCCCCCGGTCGAGAGCCGGAGACAGCATCGGCGGCCTGCACCAGGACCGCATAAGGCGTTTCCATAGGTATATCGCCGTGATGAGATTCACAGGCATTTATGACCGCTTTAGTCTCGTTATATTTTCCCAGTAGACCGGCACCAATCTGGGTATGGGTTCCTTCGGTCTCACGGTCGATCGCCTTTCCGATATCATGCAACAGCCCGGCCCGCTTGGATGTCGGGGCGTCGAGTCCCAGCTCGGCCGCCATGATTCCGCACAGAAGTGCAACTTCCTTACAGTGCTGGAGAACATTCTGACCGTAGGACGTACGGTACTTGAGTTTTCCCAGCAGGTTAATAATGTCGCTGTGGAGATCGTGAATTCCGAGCTCGAAACAGACCTGTTCGCCCGCCTCGCGGATCATCAAATCCATCTCGCGGGTACATTTCTCGATCATCTCCTCGATCCGCGCCGGATGAATCCGACCGTCGGAGACCAGCCTCTCGAGCGCCATACGGGCAATTTCACGCCTGATCGGATCGTACCCGGAAAGAATAACCGCCTCGGGGGTGTCATCGACAATTACATCGATTCCCGTGACGGTTTCAAAAGAACGGATGTTGCGCCCTTCCCGGCCGATTATACGCCCCTTCATCTCATCGTTTGGCAACGACACGACTGAAACGGTAGTTTCGACCGTATGATCGGCGGCACAACGGTAGACAGCCTGAGTGATGATCTCCTTGGCCTCTTTTTCAGCCTCGCGCTCGGCCTTATCCCGGATATCCTTGATCGTCGCGGCGGCATCGATTTTAGCCTGCCCGATCAGGTTTTCCATCAACAGCTTCTTGGCCTCCTCGGAGGTCATTCCAGCTATTTTCTCAAGTTGCTGATTCTGTTCCTCGAGGATCTTGTCGAGTTCACTCTCGCGGGTATTGATGCCTTTTTCGCGATGTTCGAGGTTGCGTTCGAGGTTGGCGATATCCCGCTCTTTTTTACCCAGGATATCAACTTTGCGGTCGAGTTTGGTTTCTTTGTCAGCCAGACGTTTTTCAGTCCGGTTGAGTTCATTTCGTTTTTGTTGAATCTCACGTTCTAAATTGACCTTGGATTTGTACAGCTCGTCTTTTGCTTCGAGCAACGCCTCCTTCTTCTTGATTTCAGCCTCTTTTTTGGCATCCTCGACGATATCCTCGGCGATATCTTTGGCCTTGGCAATTTTTCCGGAGCCGATAGACCGCAGAATCAGGTAGGTAACCAGGGATGCCACCACCGCAGAAGCCACAACCAAGATTATATAGATAATGAATGATTCCATAGAATCCTCCACCCCACGGTGTTAATATATATAGGATTTAAAGTTTTGATGGAGACAGATGGATAAATCAGGGAGTGGCTGTCGGTTTTATTTCATCTTCGAGCTTGTCCAAAAGAGACTGGGCCCGGTCGTTTATCTGGACCAGTTCCTGCTCTTTTTCGCGCAACTCAAACAATTCACTGGCAATATTGAGAGCCGCCAATATCGCCACGTCTTTGGGAGATTTGTTGTAACTTCGCTCACCGATCTCCCTCATCTTCTTATCCACATAGGCGGCAATGGATTTGATCTGCTCCAGATCTCCATCACCCCGAATGGGATAATCCTCGCCGTAGATTACGACTTTGACTGATTGATTTTTATCCGACATCCTCTATAACAAACTTACCTGTATCCAAAAAAACTTTATGTTTTTTGTCTGATTATAATAATTCTCAAATACAAACTAAATGTCAAGAAAAAACAAGTCAGGCGATTTCCGCCTCGACATCATCCAACTTTCCCAAAAGTTCTGAAATTTTGTCCTTAACAGTGACTTCCTGTTCTTTAAAGCGCGATTCGATTTCGCTTTTCTCATCTTTAAACTGCTCGAGTTGAAGCCGACAGGCTTTTAATTCTTTCTCCAACCCATCATTTTTCGATTGCAAATCTTTATTTGTCTTCTCAAGTTCTTTGAGCTTTCCAAGCACCTGTCCGATTTTGTTCTCAAGTTTCTCCAGGTTATCCAATTTCCCACTCCATTTTATTTATATTAAGTTCTTAAAGTTGCTGTAAATTTATCTTTGAGCCTTTCGATGATTCGGACAAAGACCGGATCGACTTCTTCATCGGTCAAAGTTTTCTCGAGTGATCGGAATTCGAGATTGAAGGCCAGTGATTTTTTACCCTTCTCAACCTGCTTCCCTCTATATACGTCGAACAGTTCGACTTTTGTGAGAATTTCGCCTCCGGTCTCTTCGATCGTGTTGACCAGATCAGCAGATAACACCCCCTCATCGACAACCACGGCAATATCACGCCAGGTCGAGGGATAGCGCGGAAGCGGGTGATAATTGATCTCCTCGGAATAGTGGCGGTGAAGCTTCTCGAGTTCAACTTCCAGGTAGTACACTGGAAGCTCTAAGTCATACATACTCAAGGCATTATCCGACACGACCCCGGCCCTGCCGAGAGCTTCGCCCTCTATATATAGATCGAATGAGCCATCCGGCTTAAAGTATTTCCAGTCCTTTTGCCTGAACTCGAAGTGCGCGAGGTTCATCCCCTGGCAGAAATCCTCGACAATGCCTTTCAGGTCAAAGAAATCGTAATTGGCCGGATTAATAGCCCAGTTGCGGACATCGGGACGACCACAGACTACAATTCCCAGGTGAGTTGTCTCGGTATGAGAACCATCGCCGTTTTTGTAAGCCACCGAACCGATCTCGAACAGTTTAATATCTTTCTGGCGGTAGTTCAGGTTGCGGTTCACGACCTGCAGGGCGTTAAAGAACAGATCGCTCCGAAAAGCGGCCATATCCCGCGAAAGCGGATTTAACAGCCTCACAAAACGGTCTTCCATATCCAGCTTCAAAGCCTTCTCCGGATCTATCATATTTGGAGTCAGAATCTCGTACAAACCCTGCCTGACGAGTGTATCGCGAATTCTATCCTTAAATACCTCGAGCTCGTTTCTGGCAGTCAGGAGTTCTCCGGCCGCACGCAGGGATGTCCCGATTCGATCGTAGCCGTAAATTCGTCCGATCTCCTCCACCAGGTCGATCTCCCGGGTACAGTCGGGGCGGAAAGTGGGAACCAGAACAGAGATCTTCTTGCCGGTTTGAACTCCAAATCCGAGAGAATCGAGAATATCGATCATCTGGGGAGCGGAAATATCGGTTGCCAGGATCTTATTGACCCGGGTCGGACGGAGTTCCACCTCAACCGGCTCTATCGCTTTTGGATAACTATCTACGATGCCTTCATGAACTTTTCCCCCGGCCAGCCGGCTCATCAGGTAGGCGGCGTAATCACAGGCACGTGGGACCATGTTAGGATCTGCCCCTTTTTCAAATCTGACTGCCGATTCAGAATCTATATTCAGGCGTTTGTGTGTGCGGCGAATGTTCGACGGATTAAAATACGCGCTTTCGAGCAAAACCCTGTCGGTCTTTTCGCCCACCTCGGAATCCTCACCACCCATAATTCCACCCAGTGCGACCGGGACAGAACCATCGGTTATGAGCACATCGCCCGCTTTCAACTCCCGTTTATCGCCATCGAGAGTGGTAAATTTCTCGCCATCCTGAGCAGAACGAACGATCACCTGCGGCATCGAAAACTTGCTGAAATCGAAAGCATGAAGCGGGTGACCATATTCCATAAGTACCAGGTTAGTAATATCGACCACGTTATTGATCGGGCGTAATCCGGCTGATACCAATTTCCGCTTTAACCAGAACGGTGAAGGGCCGATTTTGATCCGGTCAATAAGACGCGCGGCATAGCGAGGGCAGGCTTCCGGATTCTCGATCTCAATCCTTATTTCATCTGTGGCCTGCTTATCAATCTCTGCCAGTTCGATTTCCGGATGCTTGACCAACGAACCTGCCAGGGCTGCAATTTCTCGGGCAACTCCGATCGCAGACATACAGTCCGGACGATTGGGCGTCAGCTCAAACTCAATCAACGGCTCTTCCAGCTCCAGTTTCTCCCACAGGTCAGTGCCGGCTTTCATGGCAGTCTCGAGTTCAATAATCCGCGAACCGTCATCGGAAAGACCCAGCTCTTTTTCAGAACAGAGCATTCCCTCGGACTTTACGCCCAGCTTTTCGGTCAGCTCAATATGAACACCGCCGGGAAGCGCTGCTCCCATAACAGCGAAAGCCGATTTAAGACCGACCGTAACATTGGGAGCTCCACAGACCGTGGTGGCGGTTTTGAGCCCGATATCGACCTGACAAACCTTGAGATTTTCCGAGGAGGGATGCGGTTCTATTGACTTGATCTTGCCGATCACGACACCATCGAACTTCTCGAACACCAGCCCGGTAACCTCGCAGGCAGTACCGGCCATGGTTAGACGGTCGCAGAGTTCCTCAGCACCCCATTCAAAATCGACCAGCTCTTTCAGCCACTTATAACCGATCTGCATCAGAATTGCTCCAGAAAACGTATATCGCCTTCGAAAAAGAGGCGGATATCTTCGACGTTATATTTAAGCATACAGATTCTCTCAATCCCGATCCCGAAAGCGTAACCAGTGTAGACCTCCGGGTCGTAGCCGACATACTCGAAAACCGCCGGATCGATCATACCGCAACCCAGAATCTCGAGCCATCCGGACTGCTTGCAGAGAGCGCATCCCTTCCCGCCACACAGGTAGCAGGTAACGTCGACTTCGGCCGAGGGTTCTGTGAAGGGGAAAAAGCTGGGGCGGAATTTGAGTTTGACATCGCTTCCAAAATACGATTTGGCGAACGCGACTAAAATCCCTTTCAAGTCAGCAAAGGTAACATCCTGATCGACATAGAAACCTTCGATTTGATGAAAGAGGGCATGAGCCCTGACCGAAATCGCCTCGTTGCGATAACAGCGCCCCGGCGCAATAAACCGTGCCGGTGGTTTCATCTTCTCCATAGTGCGAATCTGGACCGGAGAAGTATGAGTCCGGAGGACTTTATCGCCTGAGATATAAAACGTATCCTGCATATCCCGGGCGGGATGATCCTTGGGGATATTCAGGGCTTGAAAATTGTAATAATCGCTTTCGATATCGGGTCCGGTTGCAATCGCGAAGCCCATACGGGCGAAGATATCGGACATCTCCTTGATCGTGGTGACGACCGGATGAACCCTCCCCAGGCGAACTCTCTTGCCGGGCAGGGTATAATCGAACTTCTCAGCCGGGGCGGCGGTCTTGCCTATCGTCAGTTTGAGCTCATCCAGGCGCGATTGAAAATCCTGCTTGGCGATATTTGCCAGCTTTCCGATCTCGCGCTTTTCTTCTACCGAAAGGTCCTTGAGCCCCTTGAGTATCTGGTTGAACTGGCTTTTGCGCCCCAGAAACTCGATTTTGACTTTTTCCAGATCGGCATTGTTCTTGATCTGGCTGACAGCCTTGTCGAAAGTCTCTTTTATTTCATGAATCTGTTGTTTTAAGTCCATTGCGATATATTCAGGCGGCCCTGGTCAGGTCTACCAGATGTTCGAACGTGGCCTGATCCGTGGCCGCGATATTTGAGAGCACCTTGCGATTCAAAATGATTCCCTGTTCTTTAAGCCCAGCCATAAACTGGCTGTAGCGGACGCCGTGGACGCGACAGGCCGCTGAAATACGGGTGATCCAGAGTCTGCGAAAATCGCGTTTGCGATTGCGACGATCGCGGTAAGCATATTTGAGGCTTTTGCGAACCGTCTCTTTGGCAGTGCGGTGGAGCTTGGATCGTCCACCGAAGTTGCCCTTGGCCTGTTTCAAAATTTTCTTTTTACGGCGCCGGGCAGCCACATTGTTAGTTGCACGTGGCATTTTTTCCTCCTGCTCGTTAACCTGTTAGTTACAGATACGGTACCAGTTTCTTGACATTCTTCTGATCAGCTCTGGTGATCAGAGTGCTTTTGCGCAGATTGCGCTTGCGCTTGGAAGTCTTCTTGGCCAGGAAGTGACCGGCCAGACTCTTGAACCGTTTGATTTTGCCGGTACCGGTCTTGCGAAGTCTCTTCCGTGCGGCTCGATTTGTTTTTAGCTTGGGCATAGCGCACCTTCTGATTTATTTAACTCAACTAGATTTCGGCATCAGCAACATGGTCAGGTTACGACCCTCCATCTTGGGCTTAACCTCGACCTGTGAGATATCCGATAAATCACTAATGATTCTTTCCATTATCTTGCGACCAAACTCCACATGGGCCATCTCCCTGCCACGGAAAGTCACGAAGACTTTTACCTTTTGCCCCTGCATAAGGAAATCACGCACGTGCTTGGTCTTAAAACTGTAATCATGCTCCTCGATTTTAGGCCGGTAACGCATTTCCTTAAGTTGCACAGTATGCTGTTTTTTACGAGCGCTACGGGCTTTCTTGGACTCCTCGTATTTGTACTTGCCATAATCGAGAATACGACAGACCGGCGGTTTGGCGTTTGGTGAAACCTCGACCAGGTCGAGCCCTTTTTCATAGGCAAGTTCGACCGCGTCGCGTGTCTGCATGATTCCAACCTGTTGACCCTCGGTATCGATCACTCTCACCTGGGGAGCTCGAATCCTGTTATTGACTCTCACGCCCTGCTTTTTTCGTCCTGAAGAAGCTGCCATTAAATAACTATTTCTCCATCCCTGTAGATTTGCTTTCTATTTCTTCTTGTAGTTTCGATATCGCCTCCTCAAGTTGCATCACACCAAGGTCGATCTGTCCATAGTGACGTACCGAGACTTTATTCTGTTCTACTTCTCTCCCCCCAACGATAAACATATACGGCACCTTGGATGTTTCAGCTTCCCTGATTTTAAAACCGACTTTCTCCGAACGAGTGTCGACTTCACATCGGATACCGCATTCTTTGAGATCGTTGCCGAGTTTTTCAGCATATTCATTCTGTTTATCGGTAATCGGCAGAACTACGACCTGTACCGGTGCCAGCCAGAGCGGGAATGCCCCGCCGTAATTTTCGATCAGGACACCGAAGAACCTCTCGAGCGAACCCAGTATGGCCCGATGGACCATAAACGGTCGCTTCTGCTGATTGTCCTTGTCAATATAATAAATTTCGAAGCGTTCCGGCAGATTAAAATCAAATTGTATCGTCGAACACTGCCACATACGGCCGATCGTGTCTTTAATCTTTATATCGATCTTGGGGCCGTAGAATGCACCCCCGCCCGGATCGACTTCATAATCAAAACCGATCTCCTCCAGTGCAGAGCGAAGGGCGCTCTCTGCCATATCCCAGCGTTGTGGCTCGCCCACGAATTTCTCCGGCCGGGTTGAAAGATACACTTTGTACTCGTCGAAACCGAACAGCTTCAAAAAATCGATCGCCAGCTTGCAGACCTTGACGATCTCCTCGTGGATCTGTTCCGGGGTGCAGAAAATATGGGCATCGTCCATGGTAAATCCGCGCACCCGCATCAGCCCGTGCAAAACCCCCGAACGCTCATAGCGATAGTCAGTTCCAAGCTCGGCATACTTCAACGGCAGGTCGCGATAGGAACGGATTCCACTGCGGTAGATTTCGATATGGAACGGGCAGTTCATCGGTCTGATCTGATACAGGTCACCCTCGACTTCGTTCGGCTTAAACATATTCTCGGTGTAGAAATCGGAATGTCCCGAGATCTCCCACAATTTCAGACGAGCCATATGCGGAGTATAGATCAACTTGTAACCGGCATCGACATGCATATCTTTCCAGTGATTTTCGATGATATTTCTGATCGTTGCTCCCTTGGGATGCCAGAGCACCAATCCGGGACCGCTGTTTTCATTGATCGAGAACAGGTCGAGTTCCCTGCCGAGTTTGCGATGGTCACGCTTCTTGGCTTCTTCCAGGCGAGTCAGGTACTCATCGAGGCTCTGCCTGTCCGGAAAAGAGATACCGTAAATGCGCTGGAGCATCTTGTTATGCTCATCGCCCCGCCAGTATGCCCCGGAAGCTGACAACAGCTTAAAAGCCTTGACCCTTCCGGTAGACGGCAGATGAGGACCGCGGCATAAATCAAAGAACTTGTCATGTTTATAAACCGAGGCGGTATCATCGGAAATATCTTCAGTCAGGATTTCGACTTTGTAATCTTCACCTTTTCCCTTGTAACGATCAATCAATTCCTGCCGGCTCAAGACCTCGCGCTGGAAAGGATGATTTTGCTTAATGATCTGCTTCATCCGCTTCTCGATTTTGGCGAGATCATCCTCGGAGAACGGCTCTTCAACATCGAAATCGTAGTACCAGCCCTCCTCAATCGGGGGGCCGATCGCCAGCTTGGTACCGGGGAACAATTCAGTGACCGCCTGGGCCATGATATGCGAACTGGAATGCCAGAAAACCTCGCGTCCCTCCGGATCGTCGAAAGTCAACAGGGTCAACTCGTTATCATCTTCGATCGGCTCATTCAAACCGCGCACGGTTCCGTTTAACCTGGCGGCCAGCACTTTCTTGGCCAGTCCGGGTGAGATGCTTTTGGCGATCTCGTAAGCAGTAACTCCGCTCTCGAATTCTTTGACCGAACCATCCGGAAATTTTATCTGAACTTTACTCATTTCATTTCCTGCAATAATATAAAAAAACCCGCAAGGGGTTATAATGGTGGGCGATACTGGAATCGAACCAGTGACCTCTTGCATGTCAAGCAAGCACTCTAACCAACTGAGCTAATCGCCCACACCCTGTCTGACTAAGCCTGTAAATTTAACAGCAACACCAAAATTGTCAAGTAAAAAGGCATCCACCAGCTTTCAATAATGATATCAGGTTAGTACCTATAAGTTCAAACCGATTACCGGTTTATATTAAAAAGTATCGGGAAATACGCAAGATTTTTTTACGCTTTTCGGGGAAATATAGATAGTCTTGAGCTCAGAGTCCCTTGGCAATCTCCAAAAAGACCTGTGACTTGGAGTATTCCTCGATCACAAGCGACTTCAACTCGAGCAGATTCATAGGTTCGATCTTCATGGAATTGAGCACATCCATGTCGACTGCCTGCAGATCCGTCTGAGTCGCCTCGTCGTCTTCCTCCATAGAGAAACGAGAGACGTAATCCGCGCAATACACCATTGTAGCCAGTGAATTTTCGCGGGGTGAATTGAGCGGTTCATGATGCCAGGCGATAGCATCCTGAAGGAACTTGGGCAAATTCCACTTGGCGGCTAAGGCCTGACCGACTTCGGCATGGGTGTAGCCGAGAGCTTTTTTCTCGAGATCATACAGGGGCATGATCACTTTTTTGCGGCTCTCATGTAATTTATTCCAGTCCTCGGGCAGGAAACAAACCATGGCCAGCTTGCCGATATCATGTAACAATCCGGCCGAGAAGGCATTGTCAGCATCCTGTATCCACTGGTTGGAAAATTTGCGGATAAGCACTCTGCAGGCTGAACCGACCAAAAGCGAATGGCGCCAGAAATCCTCCTGGTAGTTAGCGAACTCCGGACCGGTGTTAAACGATTTGAACAGCGATGCCGACAGTACCACCGACTTTACAGCTTCCAGCCCGATCGTCACAATCGCCTGTTTTACAGAAGTTATTTCCACCCGGGAGCCGTAAAATGCGGAGTTTGAAACTCGCAGTATCTTGGCGCTCATGGCTGGGTCTTCGGCAATTATAGAGGCTATCTGATATGCGGAGGTATTCGGATCAGCTACCGCCGCGTCAATGCGGGTATAGACGATCGGCGGAGTTGGCAGGTTTTCGATACCAACTATGATCCTGTGCTGCTTTGAATCAGAAGTTATGGGCATAAGCTCATTGCTTCCTAAATTCCAAACTGGTCAATCAGGCGGTCGACGATCTCATCCACAACTTCAGGATCATTGTAAACACCCTCGGCAACTTTCTGTTTCACCTCGGCCACCTTTTGTTTTCTAACTTCTGGTTCTTTCATGGCTTTGGAAACCAGTTTGCCGTTCAATTCGACCTGGTCCATTTTTCTTTCCTGTTCAGTATCATCCGACATTTTTCGATTCCCCCGGCCAAAGCTTTCGCTCGACCAGACAGATTTCATAAAATTGTCGTCATTTATTTTCATCCTATAAACCGCCTATTTATCTGTAACCGACAATTGTTTTGCGCAACAAATCAACAGTTGCGGTTCAAGTGAGCGGGACTTTGCCTTATTTTGGTTTTCCCGCCTCTATATATATTATCGGCTAACTTTTCTGATCTATTATGTTGGAGTTGTGATTTTTTCCACCAGTTTTCTGGTAGGCCAGAAGGTTGTACATATTCCGGATTTTCTCCAACTCCTCTTTGATCCGGCTTCTTTTGTGGGTGGCGAAACTCTCGTTGTCCCGGATAATAGCCATGATCTTTTTGATCAGGGTGGCAATCGAATTTACCAGTTTTTTGACTTCCGGTGAGGTTGCCGCCAGGTTGAAAATCTTGCGGTTGGCGTTTCTCAATGCGGCAATCTTGTCCTCAGACTCGAGAATCCGCTTCTCAGCCTGCTCGACCTCCTCGTAGAGTTCGATCAATTTCTGATCGCGCTCGAATTTGAGAAGATCTTTCTGCTTATCGATCAACAGGTACAATGACTGATAAAATGAATATTCCTGCTTGAGCAGTTCCAATAGCTTTTCTTCCAGATCGACTACCTGACTGTACTCCATGTTACACCTTTGTTGAAACTACTGTCTGCTTCCCGGAGGGCATGACATCCACCCGGGGAGAGCTCTGTTCTATGTTTTCCAGATCGAGATTCTGCCAGCCATCCTTGAGATTTTCCAAAATCACCAGCAGATCATCGATAATCTTAATATCCTTGGTTGAATTGACCACGTACATCTGGCCAATAATATAAGTGTACAGAGCGCCCAGGTTTTCGGCAACTTCCCCGCCCTGCTCGAAATCGAGGGTGGTATAGAGATGATAGATAATCCTGTGGGCGCGTTCGATCGAGTCCGAAAACGGATCGCCGGCCTGTTCCTTGAGAAGATTGCGTGCCTGATTGAGAAACTTAATTGCACCGTTGTAGAGCATTACTATCAGATCCCTCTGATTCATACCAGAAATTTCCATCTTCTGGTAACTTGAGAGAGCCTGTTTCATAAAAATCCCGCCTTTATTTACTTCCTCTGATCATATCCCAGTTCTTATTGACATTCGTCAATTGCGTCGATAAAAATGACCCGGTTGAATTCCATTTGTTGAGCGACTCTTCCAGAGCCTGGTACTGTCTCCAGAGACTTTCCTCGCGTATTTTCAGTCGTTCTTCCTCTTTTGCGATACGATCGTTGATAATATCGATCTGTGTCTGCAAGGCATCGGTTCGATTAGCAATCACGCCCTCGCCCTCGGCCGAGAACATATCCAGCATCTCTTCCATCTGGTTGGCCCAGCCGGTCACGAGGCTGATCGCCGCACTGTCGTTGCCATTTCTTATGTCGGAAGGTGTCAGGGTAACCTTGAGCGAAAGACCTTCGGCAAATTCACTGTTGCTCTTACCTCTCAGCATCTGCCCGCTTCCGGTGGCTTCTTCGCCGTTGATCGTGCCCTGGACATCATCTCCCCGGTAACGTTCACCGGTCGAGAGTCCGAGCAGATCCATGGCGCTGGCGCTGATGCCACCCATAGTTTCCACGCGTGAATTCGAACCGTATGAATTTGAGCTGATCTTCAGCCTGTTACCGGAAGCCTCGACCGTCACACCCAGATTACCTATCTTGGAATCATTGTCGATCTTGGTCTGGATTTCCTGGGCCAGTTCAGTCATGCTCGTATAGGTCTTCTGAGTCAGGGCGATCACGTCGGATTCAATCCCGTCGACGCGCAGTTTTATCTGGTAATTGCTGGAGTCGATCTCCAGCGGACTGCTGGCCGGATCGTTGATATTGTCGCCGTAGAGATAGCCCTGCGTGGCCGCCTGCGTGATCTTGACCGAAAACCCGGAGTCGGGCATTTCAGTCTTGGAGGTCGAACTGACAAACTCGATCGCGCTGTTGTCGGATGATCCCGAATTTGTAAAGAATTTCATGAGATCATCCATGTTGTTTTCAATGGCATCCTCCAGCTCAGCGCGGTCACGCAGTCCCAGCTTGCCGGTCGCGACATCGTGGCGCACACCCAGCTGGGAGAGGAGGACGTAGTCACTCTCGAGATCGCTCATGCTGGTCAGCAGACCAGTACGCAAACGCGTCTGCATCGTCCTGAGAGTGCTGTCACCAAAGAGAATACCGATCTCGGTCGATTCTTCATTGTATTTGAATTGCTGGTCAATGGCATCCATAACAGCATTATACGAGTTCACGAAATCCTCGACCGCTTTCACGATTTGGCTGGTATTGACGGAAGTATTGATATTGATATTGGATGACGCCTCTGTGACTTTTTTCAGACTGAGTTTCACGCCTGGAATCAGATCTTCGATTTCATTATTTGAGCTCGAGACTGTAATTGGTGACCCTCCCCCCGAGCTGTCGCCTAAGGAAACTTTTGCATCCTGCGCAGCCTGCAGTTCGGGTGTGAAGGCCTGCACCTGGAAGCTGTCTCCCGCGGCCAGAACTCCATCGGAGAATGAAAGCTTCAGCCCATCGGAACCTGCACCCGCCAAAGCGATCTCATCGCCCGGTGTATAACCCGCCGCTATGGTCAGGGTACCGCTTTCGGTACCATCCGACCAATTCAGTACGATTTCATCGGTGCCGATGGTCTGTGTTCCCGAACCTGCAACTGTGAATGTATATGTCTTGTTTTCCGTTCCGGTGTATGATGCCGTGTCGCCCACGACTGCTTCCGCGGTAGAACCATTTGTCCAGCGTGTTTTCTCGACTGTATCGAAACTGCTGTTATCGAAATCCGGAGCTTCTCCACCGCTTAACGAAGAGCTGACCTGGATGATATTATCCGCTCCGCTTTTGGAGGAGGTCAGCAACAGCCGGTAGGGATTCGAAGCGGAACCATCATTGATGATTGCCGCCTGAATCGCCCCCCCGGAGTTGTTGATAGCGTCCTTGAGCCCTTCCAGGGTATTGTTTTCAGACGTAACCTCGATCGTTTTCGCGCTGCCATCACCGAGTTGGAACGTGAACTCTCCTGTGCCGATAGTCGTTCCCTTGGTAGCAAAACCCTGGGAAGCGATCTGGTGATGCGAGGCCAGTTGTTCGACATTGACACTGTACTGCCCGGGGGAGACCTGTCCCCTGACAGTGGCAGTCAGGTAGTCCTCGTCGGAGACCGAAACCTTGGCGGCTTCGAAGGTGGCCGCGCGAGTGAGTTTATCAGCTTTGACCTTCAAGCTCAGCACCTTTGCGCTGATCGAATTGAAGACCGTCATTTTCTGAGTTTTTTCCTGAATATCGGATTCCATGCGCCTGATATTGCGACGCTCGAAATCCATGACCGCCTTTATTATTTCAGTCGTATTCAGGTTCGATACGATCCCGTCAATTCCCTGTGAACCGGGCATAACAGCTCTCCTTGATATCTGTTACATAAGTTCGACCGATCATCCATTCTGGTCGAAAAATACTCCCAAAAACTCCTGCAAGCGTCCTCTCATCCTCAAGACTTCTTCAGGTGGAATCTGCCTGATAACTTTTTCAGTGTCCCGTTCAATTACCTGGACAACTACGTCCTCGGTGGTATCATCAACCCACCAGTTGAGGGCGATCTTTCTATTAATGTTGGCCGCTTCGAATTTGCGAAGCGCTTCCAGAATCTGATCCTTGGTGTTTTCTTCCTCTTTAAACAGTTGACCCGCAGCCTTTTCTTTTCCAATTCGGTCTGCCTTCACATCCGTATGTGGTGATGCCTGTGCTCTCTGGCTATTCAGAGAAGCCTCTGGAAGCTCCGGCAGGTTCAGCTCGACCGCCGTAAATAGTTCTTTCACTTCCATTGTAATCACCTCACTTTAATGAGTTCCGAGGCCCGAATAGGGCCCCGGAACGATGTATTCAGACCTACTGGAAAAGCGAGAGGACAACCTGCGGAACCTGGTTGGCCTGAGCCAGCATCGAAGTACCAGCCTGAAGCAGGATCTGGTTTTTGACGAAGTTGGACATCTCCTTGGCCATATCAGTATCGCGGATTGAGGCCTCTGACGCGGTCAGGTTCTGCTCGGCAATGCGCAGGTTGGTCAGGTTGGATTCCAGAGTGTTCTTCTGGAACGAACCGATTGAACCACGAGTGGTGGAAACCTGGTCGATCGCCTTGTCGATGACCGACTGGGCATCCTGAGCACCCTGAGCAGTGGTCACGTCGATTTCTGACAGGTTGTTGAACATGTTGCCGGCAAGATTCTTACCGAGAGCGCTGGAAGCCATGTTGCGCAGGTTCACGGTAGCGGTCTGGCCGACAGAACCACCGATCTGGAAGACCAGGGCTTCGTCAACAGCATAGACAGTTTCGGAACCGCCGTCGGACTGCAGGTCGTAGTTGACCTTGGCCCACTGGGTACGGTCAGCATTATACACCTTGGTGTCTTCACCGGCGTAGACGGTGGTCTTGGCACCGCCGTCGAGGCTGACGTCAAACTGGGTCGCGGTAACGTCCAGAATCAACTCGCCAATATCCAGGCCACTGGAAGCCTTGGCGATGTCGATGGTGATCGAACCACGGCCGTCTTCGGCAGTATAGGTGCTGTCCTTGTTCCAGAGCTTGACACCCGGCCTGGTGTTTTCATAAGCGACCTTGTCGACGGAATTGGTATAGCCGTCAAACAGGATCAGGGCATCGGTACCAGTTCTGGCAGTTGAATCGACAGTCATGTTGAGCACGTTCTGGGAATCACCAGCGTCGCCACCTTCACCATCATACTTGATGCTGTATGAGGAACCTTCGTCCCAGGTGAAGAACTCGAGCTTGTTTGTACCAGCCACACGCTGGACATCGAGGTCAACGGCAACACTGCCGGCACCGAGAGTACCGAAAGTTCCGTCGAGACCACTGCGGATAGCAGTAGCCAGAGTGGTCATGGTGGTATAGGTACCGTTGGCAATATTGGCAGTCAACTGACCACTGTTGGCTTCAGTCTCGACAGTCCAGGTGAACTGGTCTTCACTCACACCGCGTCTTGACTGGGTTCCCAGACCCGCCAAGTTCGCGAAGGAAGCTTCTTCACTACCGGGACCGCCGGATACTGTAGCGCTGACATCACTGACTTCGAAGCTGTACTCGGAGCCGGCATTCTTGGCCCGAATGCTGATACCGACACCGACACCACCATCGACCATCTCGATCTTGTCACGCAGGACATCATTGGCCTGAATGGCAGCGTTCCACTTGGTAATCTGGGCCGCGGTGGAGTCAGCGGTAGCCAGGTGAGTGGAAATGGTCTGGTAGGAGCTGACGGACTCGCCGTTTTCCTGGTAACGGATCTTCATGCTGTAGTCACCATCGGAAGTACCACCGACGATAGCAGCCATGTTGACACCGGAATCAAGTGTGGCGGCAGCGGCCGCGGCGGCAAACTCGATACCATTGTTGAATGCATCCTGAACGAGGATGGTTCCGGTAGTTTTGGAAGCGCCGGTAGAAGCCTGGGTGACTTCGATGTCGTGCTTGCCATGGGTGATATTATCCGGAGAACCGGTACCGCCAGTACCCAGGGAGATACCCAGGTTGGTGGTATTCAGGGTAGCGGTAGCGTCGGCAACCTTGGTAGCCACGACGTTGTGGTCACCGGTCTTCAAACGGCTGTCTTCCAAAGTCAGCTGAGAGACATTGGAACTGGTGATCGAGGTGATGTTGTCCTTGGAACCGTCGATCAGCTTCTTGGTACCGAACTGGGTGTTGGAAGCGATACGATCGATGGTTTCCAGGGCGTTCTGGATTTCAGCCTGGTCAGCTTCCAACTGGCTGGTGTCGTTGAAGCCTTCGTTGGCAGCGTGAATGGCCAGCTCTCTCATTCCAACCAGGAGGCTGTTGATTTCGTTCAGAGCGCCTTCGGCGGTCTGAATCATGTTGATCGAACCTTCAGAGTTCTGGATCGCACGGTTGAGGCCGGCGATCTGAGCACGGAACTGCTCGGAAATAACCAGACCTGCCGGATCGTCAGAAGCACGGTTAATACGATATCCAGAAGAAAGCTTCTCCATGGATACGCCCATGTTCCTCTCGGTGTTGGTCAGGTTACGGTGGGCGTCTAACGCCTGAATGTTGTGGTTAATGCGGAGTGCCATGTGTTAATCCTCCTTGAAACTCCTTGTCGGACTTCCTTGCCGACGGTTAATTCTGTTAAGAGATTTCTCACGTTTAACCACATCCTATGTAGATTTCAGCCTCCGATAGTGTGATTGAGATTTAGCGGCCGCAATCACGCCGGCCTGAAAATTTCAAGCGACCTCCTTTTTTGCTTCAATTCTCAACTTGTGTGAAAATCTATTTAAGTTACTGCTTTGCAATCTTATAAACTTAATCGGCA
>WJMC01000025.1 GCA_014728145.1 Candidatus Zixiibacteriota bacterium
AAGGTGTATTAATGGCAGAGGATAAGACCAAAAACAAGCCGGAGCCGAAGGAGCCCGAACAGAGTACTCTGGACGAAAACGAGCGTTTTCGCTATATCGGCTTCGATGTCTTCTCCAAACCTAAAGGGGACTTCTTCAAAAATGAAGAGGAAAAGAAAAAGCACGAACAGGCGGTCAAAGAGTTCAGTAAGGACAGCTATTCCCCATTTCGAGGATTCACTGCTGTCCACCAGGATCTCCTGCCGGCCTCCAACAAGATCGTACTGACCTTGTCATGCTTGATTATGATCGTTTCCGGTTTTCTGCCCTGGATGAACTTTCATTCCAACTGGGTCGACCTGCAGTTCAGCGGTATCGTCGGATTTTTCCAGGCCAGCGCGCACATGCATGTGCTCGACCTGTTCAATCCGACTTTGAAGATCTTCGTCTATGTTCCGGCGGCATTGTCGTTTCTGGCGTTGATTTTCGGAGTGTTGACACTGGTCATGCTGTGGACGCCGTCGAAGAGCTTCGACGCCTATCTGGCCAGGCTGAAGCGGGTAATGAGCCTGCAGTGGTGGCCTCTGGCGATCTGGATGGCTTTCTTTATCTATTCGATCGTCGGTGTCAGCCTGCCTTTTGGCGAATGGATCGCCGAGCATTACGGAGTCGAAGCGGTCGGCAATTCGGTCAATATCGTAACCTTCGCCGCCCTGTCCGGAATCGGTGTCTGGATGTCGATTGCGGGGTTGATATTGAATTCAGTTAAATCAAACGATTTCTAAACTTAAGCGTTGAAAATACAAATAACGTCATAGAATTTTCAGGAGGATTAAGAAGTGAAGCAATCCGTTTTCGTGACACTCAATCTGATCATCTCCCTGGCGATCGGAACTTTCATTTGGTTACAGTTGCCGGCTTATCTGCAGGAAGGTGGTCCGCTGGTGGCTGTTCTGATCTCTCTTCTGGTTATGCTGATCGCGTTCATTATTGAGAGACTGCTGTCACTGAACAAGGCCAAGGGCAAAGGCTCTCCGCAGTCGTTCTTTAAGAGCATTGTCATGATGGTCCAGAAAAACGATTACGACGGCGCTCTGGCCGCCTGTGACAAGCAGCGTGGTTCTCTGGCCAATGTGCTCCGTGCCGGTATTGAACATTATAAGACCATAAAAGACAGTTCTATGGATCCTGAGAAGCGTCTGGAGGAAACTCAGCGCGCGATCGAAGAAGCCAACGCGCTCGAGGTACCGCTTCTGGAGCGCAACCTGATCGCTCTGTCGACTATCGCTTCTATTGCAACTATGGTCGGTCTTCTGGGTACAACTATTGGAATGATTCGTGCCTTTAACGCCACCGGTCATGCTTCCGGCGGTGTTATCGACGCCACCCAGCTGGCGACCGGTATCTCCGAAGCGCTGGTCAATACCGCTGGTGGTTTGACATCGGCTATCGTCGGTATTGTGGCTTACAACTTTTTTGTCAACAAGGTCGATTCATTCAATTACACTATCGACGAAGCTTCATACGAAGTTTTGCAGTTGATCAAGCATAAAGAAGGTAAGTAATCATGCAGATTAAGAAGAAAAGAAGAGTTAACATTACGCTCGATATGACCCCCATGGTCGATATCGCCTTTCTGCTTCTGATCTTCTATATGGCTACCACGCAGTTCAAACCGCCGGAGAAGAAGGAGGTTGCTCTGCCTACATCGCGTTCGCAGATCGAGCTGCCCAAGCGTAACGTTTTTATGATTACGGTTCCGGCCGAGGATTCTGTCTTTATCGACTTCGTCACCAAACGTAAAGTGACGCTCGAGGACGGTTCGGTTATCGAGAGAACCTTTCGTAACGTCGTCCCGATTCCCTTCGAGGAAGTCGAGCTGACCGGTCCCAGCGTTCAGCAGATGAGATCGGAGGAACTTAAAAACGTTAACAAGCTGTATCCCGGCGAGGACCAGGCTGAAGCTCGAAAACGGGCCAAGCAGGATGTGCTCAGTAGCCTGGTGGTAGTTAAAGGTGATAAAGATGTGAATTATGGTGTCATGGAGAAGTTGATGAACTCTCTTCGCGATGTCAATATAACCGGGTTCCAGGTTATTACTGAACTCGAACAGGATTAAAGGAAGGTGGTGAGATAAATGGGCGCTGTTGACGTTCCCGAAACCGGTGGAGGCGGTAAGGGAGGAAAAAAGAAAAAACGACGGATAAATATCCGTCTGGACATGACGCCGATGGTTGATATTGCCTTCCTGCTTCTGATTTTCTATATGGTCACGACTGTGTTTGCGGCTCCGCAGGCGATGGATATCAATTTGCCCAAGGAGACTGACGAGGAGACGGAAATCGATGTTAAAAAATCGAACCTGTGTGTACTCCGAGTCGATTCAGTGAACACTATGTGGTGGTCGATCGGCGATGAAAAAGGTTCCAGCCGTCCGATCGATTCGGATAACCTCCTCGATTCACTGGTGGTCCACAACAAGAACAACCCGTTTCTCTCGACTTTGGTGAAGATTCACCCCAAGGCATCGTTTCATAACTATGTCGATGTGCTCGATGATTTTTCGGCGGTCGAAACGGTTCTCAGAAGCGACACGACATTCCTGGAGCGTTACCTGAGCGAAAACCGGGCCGCTCTGGATAATTTTGCTGACACGACATACAGTTACAGATATACTACAGTACCCTGGAACGACCGTAGAGATTCACGCATGCTCGAATTTTCACTCGACTCCATGCGGGCTCGCGGGGAAAGGATGCCATAATGAAGATGTCACAGGCATTTGCACAGGGTCCCTACGGCGCGTTTGAGCTGAAACGCACCTACCAGAAGAATATGCTTCTGGGCACCTTGATATCCTGCGCCATTCCATTGTTGGTCATGGGGGTGATCGTGCTGATCGGCGTTATCCAGAATATCCAGGCCGAGGAAGAGGCTGTCGATGCCGCCGCGGCTCCGGTCTATGTTGACCTGAGCGAGTTGCCTCCGCCGTCGATTCAGAAATCGATCAAGAAGCCGGAGATCATGAAAGAGAAGATCGAAATGCCGAAGATCGGTATCCCTAACCCGGTTGCCGATGAAGAGGTCATGGAGGTCCAGGTGCTGGCCACCAACCTCCAGAAAGTCGAGCTTTCAGCGGCTGATGTTGCTGGTGAGGGTGGCGGTGATATCTACGGAGATAACACCGTTATCGATATCATGGGTGATATCATGCCGGAACCGGATGAATTCGTCGCTTTCGACGAGGAACCCCAGCTTCTCAATCCGAAGGAATGCGAACCGGATTACCCGGAGATGGCTCGAAAAGCGGGCGTCGAAGGCGTCGTCTGGGTGCAGGTCCTGGTCGATAAGGATGGCAACGTGCGCGATGCTATTGTCGTCAAGGAATCTGGCGTCAATGCCGGTTTTGAGGAAGCCGCTCTGGAAGCCGCTAAAAGACGTATCTACCGTCCGGCGATGCAAAACAACCAGCCTGTTGCGGTCTGGGTGGCATACAAAGTTCGCTTCCAGCTCAGGGGCCAGTAAAAAGGCCGACAAAAAGTTAAACGATCCCTCGTCTCATGCGTTTTATGTCTAAACGCGGGCCGGGGGATTTTTTATTGTCCTTCCGGATGGTATTAAACACTTGATTGGGAGGTTCTATGAAATTGATTTTTGCTACTTTCATAATTGTAATACTTGCTTGCTCAGGCAGTATAACTGCTGAAGAAATCACACCGGATTCAGGCCGGAAACAGCATGATTTCAGTGATCTTTCAACAAACGCTCAGTCGGCGGATAAGCTCTTTAGGCAGTTTGTGGAATTCGATAATCCGCCCGTACTGCTTCAAAGAACAACTCCTGTGTATCCCGAAAAAGCCCGCCAGCTTAAAGTTGAAGCCAAGCTCTTCGTACAGGCCTTTGTCGATGCTGACGGCGCGGTTACAGAAGCAGAAATCCTCAAAATCGATGAATCCAAGCAGGGGTTTGGATTTGAAGAATCAGCCCTGAAGGTCGCCCGTGAAGCGACTTACAAACCGGCTCAAAAAGACGGCAAACCGGTTGCGACCTGGATTGCCTACGCGGTTAAGTTCAAGCTCAAGGAGAGTGAAAACTCTGAATAGTTGAGCAGTTTTTGAACAAAAAGCTGTTCCGATTTTCGACAGCATTGTTTAGAGATGAAACTAAGAAAAGCCCCCGGATCGACCGTTTTTATTAATAGAGCATGAAGATCAATCCGGGGGTTTGTATGCAGGACAAGCATGATTCAGTAATCAAGAGCGCATTTGAAGATGCTGCTGATCTCAAAAATCTTGGCTATTCTCTGACCTGGAAAGCCTACATAGTTTCACTTATCATAGTGTCACTTCTGGTTTTCGGCCTGATGGAGGTGATTCGGGCCGACAGCCTCGATGATAAGAGCCGGGATCCCGCCCGGGCATCCCGAATTTCCTCAAGCGGGCAGGAGCTGTACGCCAGTACCGATTCCTGCCAGTTCTCACAATCAGCTACTTCGAAAGACTGTTTCAGTCCGCGAAATCTGCCCGGATTTCCCGGACCGAACGATCCGGTCGCTGTCGATATAGCGCCGAATCTCAAGTACGCCCCCAGTCCCAGGTATCCACGCCAGGCACTCCGGTCGTATCAGACCGGAACAGTCTGGGTGCGGATCCTGATCGACCGGGAGGGTGTGGTACGCGACGCCATCATTGAAGAAGCTTCAGGTGTCGCCGGGGCCGGTTTCGAGGAGGCAGCGCTCGAGGTCGCCTTCGACCGCAAGTACGAACCGGCCTACTACGAATATAAACCGGTGGCCTGCTGGGTATCCTACCAGGTCTCCTTTATGCTCAAACGTTAATCTGCATCAAACCTGCGGAGGTTTTAAACGAACCCCCCCCCGGGTCAGCCGTCTAAACTATACTGGTGACTCGGGGGTATATTATTATCAGGTTTCAGCTTGAAACCGTACCTGACGCAAAACCCGCCATTTGCGATCCCTCCGGGAATATCAACTGAGTCTAAATTATATAGAAATCGGGCCGCAGAAATTTATCTAGGTCTCGCTCAGACTGAAAGCATCGACAAAGGAGGGAGTTATGCGTACTCAAGAACTGGCCACCCGGTCAGCTTACGGAGCCTTTGAACTCAAACGGGCTTACCAGAAGAATATGCTGGCCGGCACCCTGATATCATGCGCGCTACCGCTGGCGATTATTGCTTCATTGATTTTGATGGGAATGATTGGTGTGGAAGCCCCCGTTCCTGTGCAAAGAGAAAAGACAGAAATTGTCTCCACACCGAT
>WJMC01000026.1 GCA_014728145.1 Candidatus Zixiibacteriota bacterium
GATTATTCGAGTTCCGACAGGGAATCGGCAATTCCGGTCACTGCATTTATCAGGGTGGGACCCGCGCACTGATTCTTCTCATTGGCGAGCCGGGGAACATGGGGGGCAGTTTCGCGGCTTGGTCTTTATGGCGGGGACGATTCATGCAATATTCTGCATGAAACATACAATAGTAATAAAAATAAGAATTTACCGGCAGACCTGGGCGTTTACCTTGTATCCGACTTATAAATGGTCTGTTATCTTCGCAGTGTGGCAACCAGGCGGTTGGGGCTGATCAGCAGATCGAAAGCATCTGTGGATGATTTAACCATGATATCGGAGTTGTCCAGCACCTCGATCGCGCATCCCTCGACCAGGCAGACCGCGATACTCAATGTAGCCCTGTTTAGCATCCCGATATCATTTCTGCCGTTACCGAACGCCACGGTACTATCAGCTCCCAGTTTTTCGACGAAGTCTTTTTTCTGGCCGGTATGATCCTCGCCTTCAAGAATCTGAAGCTGGCAGTCAGCATCCTTCAATTCTTCAACCGCCTTGCCGTGAGTGTCCGAAGTCAGTACATGAATTTCCAAAAACTCCGAAAGCTGACGAATTTTCTCGATCACACCCGAAACCAGGATACCGTCGACAGACAGTGTCCCGGAATAGTCGCAGACCAAATATTTGAGTTTAAGATTTTCCGTACCCGGTATTTTTATTTCAAGCATATTCGCTCCTGTTTGTATATTTACCCTATTAAAAGGATGAATTCGATGAATCGCAAACACAAACATGGTCGTGTGCTAAAAAGCTATCAGTCGGCCTATCCGGATCCGTTGGTACTCAGCAGGGGCGATGAGCTCAGGCTGATTCGCGCTGACCCTGAATGGCCGGGATGGCTGTTCTGCCAGGATTCATCGGGTAGACAGGGATGGGTACCGTTATCTTATCTGCACGGTGACGACATCCTGACTTTGACCAGAGATTATGATGCTACAGAGTTGACTGTCTCCGAGGATGAGCGCTTCGAGCTTCTGGAAAATGAATCTGGATGGTATCGTGTGCGCATATCTGACGGCAAAATCGGCTGGATTCCGCAGGAATGTGCTGAGCTTGAAGAATGAAAACAACGCACGGCAGATATGGGCATCTGCCAGCCACTTAGTTGGTTGATCCACCTCAAACGAGGATGATTATGCACTAAAGCACAGTTGAAGTTTACTCGACAATTATCTCGAAACGGTCCAGTTCTTCCCACGTATCGGGATTGACAACCTCTACTTCTATCTGTTTGCCATCGACATGAAACAGGACGACCGCGTTCTGAGTCGAAAAAGCCTCGACATGATCCATCCAGGGAGTCTCCTCGCGTCCGTAGTAGGGAGCTCCGGCGGCACCGTTGTTGATATGCCAGAGGGGACGGAAATCAGTCAGTTTTTTGCCCTCGTACTCGTCGGGATAAATGGTAAGTTCTTCAGATACCCGCAAAAGACTATAATTGTGTTCATCGCCGGTCAGCGATGCCCGCACTTTGGTGGAATGATTCATCATCAGGTCCAGAAGCTGATCGCGCCTTTCAATGATACCGTATTCGACCGGTTCACCGTCTACCCAGGGACGCTTAGAGTTGTCGCCCGAGTACCACATATCGTCTTTGACATGACCGCCGTTAGGGAATATCGGCGTATGCAGTGTCACGAAGATATGATCGATCGCGTCATCATCCTCCAGTTTCTCCAGAACTTCCTCACACCATTTCAATTGATTATCCATGATATAGCCATGCAGGTTGCCGCCGATTTTCTGTTCGTACTTGATCGAGGGTGAAAACCAGTAGTTCGAGTTGAGCGAGATAATCGCGACATTGTCATAGGTGTAGTAAAAAGCGTTTTCTTTGTAAGAGGGAAAGTCGATTTTATCCGGATCTGGATCATACTTCGAACCATCCTCGGACTCCGGGCCGTTTTGGGGATTGACGAAATTGCGGGCGAAAACCGCCTCGGCCGAGACCGAATCGTAAGGGAACTTATCGACCGTAGCACCCCGTTCACCGTCGCTGAAGTAATGCAACAGCGATTCGTGGTTGCCAAAACTGGCCACGAACGGCATCGAATGTGCGAACGGCTCGATTGTCCGTTTCCAGTTGGCATATTCGAGCGATATCTCATCCGGATCGATAACATAGCCGTCGATCAAATCGCCGGTAAACTGGAAGAAACGGACATTCTTCTGACTGCACAAGACCGCGATTCGTTTGAGGATATAGCTGTTGACACCCTTGATATCGCGCTCACCGCCACCGGTGTTCCCGCGCCCATCGGAAGCATAGGCGAATGTGAATCTACTCCGCGAACCCGGCTCGGGTGCTGTCCGAAAGCTGTGGCTCTCTTTGTAGCTGTCATAGTAAACAGTGTAATCATAGAGCCGGTCGGGCTTCAGATCATGTATCCTGATCTCGTGCTGAAGATTTGCTTCATTATCGGAGAACATTTTTCCATCCGCCATCACGCTGCAAACCGCGGGGAAGTTGGTCTGGAACGAAACGACCGCCGAATTGGGTCGAATCATATTGATAAACGGTCCCTCGATAATACAGGTATCGACCTCGAACGGTCCTTTGCCGGTTAATATCAGCTTGCCGTCATACAGGATTCGGCCATGTTCGTTCAGGATTCGGTAGCCGAGTCTCATGATTCCGCTTTTTTGCCAGCCGATGAAATCGTATTTGCCGACCAGCTTGTTTTTGATGTCGACTTCGCTGATGCCTTTTTCAATTTTGGCGGTACGGCTTGAATAAATCGGGTAAGCATGCTCAACCTCATCCAGGTCAGGGAAGAAACCGTAATATATCCGGCCATTGAGGGTGCTGTCGCCGAAATCGAAGCGCAGACCGACATCGGTACCGGCGGGCATCACGCGCAATTTTGAGAGAGTATATTGCCCCGGCTCATAATACATCTTCATCGTATCGCCCTCTTCGGTCAGGTAATACAGACTACTGTCGCTGTCATGATACATATTGTAATGAGCGGCAGGGATTTCCAGGTTCTGGGTACGGGAATTTGTGGAAAACAGTAACAAGATAATTAATGCGAACGCGGTTTTTAAAACAAATAATCCTGATTTCATCTCGATCTCCTTTTGGTTGCAGGATTATTATAATCGATATTGCGCGAATTATAAAGTTAGTTTTTCTTTAGAACTTCTCGCTTACACATAGGTTTTTGATATTATTAATGAAACAAACTTTGATGAGATTGAGTAAATATATTCATGGTTTTCTGCGCCTGCAAATTAGATTCAATTACATAACAGGAGAGGTTTACTATGTCGAAATTCCGACAGGTAATTGTGTTTATAGGTCTTTTTGTGCTGATCATGTCATCAGCGGCAACAGCTCGTGAAGGCCGGTTGATGCGTTTCCCGGATATCCACGATGATAAAATCGTGTTCACCTACGGCGGTGATCTCTGGATAGTTTCCGACCAGGGTGGTCAGGCCCGCAGGCTGACGACCGGAGATGGTTTAGAATATATGGCTAAATTCTCGCCCGATGGTAGTCAGATCGCGTTTACCGGCCAGTACGAGGGCGATCCTCATATCTATGTCATGCCGTCCGAAGGCGGACAGCCAAAGCAACTTACCTTCCATCCCTCGCGCGATTTGATGGTCGACTGGTATCCGGATGGTAACAAAATCATGTTTCATTCCGGCCGGGAATATAACAGTGTAAACTATGGCAAACTGTTCGCAATCGATTTCAACGGCGGTCTGCCGGAGAAGCTTGTATTGCCCGAGACCGGTTTGGGGTCGCTATCTCCCGATGCAAAAAGAATCGCCTACAATCGTCGCTTTAACGAAAACCGTACCTGGAAACGCTACAAGGGCGGAACCCAGCAGGATGTCTGGATCTACGATTTCGCCCATAACGAGATCGAAAAGATCACCGACTGGATCGGAAATGACAACAGTCCGATGTGGCATCGCGATAAAGTTTATTTCAATTCCGACCGTGACCATACACTTAACATCTTCGCTTACGACATTAACACAAAAGAGACCACGAAAGTCACCGACTATGAACGCTACGATGTCAAATGGCCGTCGGTCGGGCCGGGTGAAATCGTCTACGAAAACGGCGGGTACCTGCATGTGCTCGACCTCGAAAGTGGTCAAAGCCGCAAAATTGAGATCGAAATTCGTGATGACCTCGTACTGACACGACCAGAGTACAAAGATGCCGGCAAGCAGATTCGCGGTATGGATATCTCTCCCGGTGGTGAACGGGCAGTCTTTGGTGCACGAGGCGAAATCTTCACTGTTCCACAAAAAAAAGGACCGACCCGCAACCTGACCCGTACTGCGGGCATAAGAGAGATCCATCCGACCTGGTCTCCGGACGGCAAGTATATCGCCTATTTCTCTGATAAGCCGGGCGAATACGAACTGTATATCCGCCCGCAGGATGGCGCAGGCGAGGAGGAGCGGATCACCTTCGATGGCGACTGTTATCGCTTTCAGCCTAAATGGTCACCTGACAGCAAAAAGCTGATGTGGGTCGACAGCGACCGTCGCCTGCAATATGTAGATATAGAAAAGAAGAAAACGGTCGATGTCGACCAGGCTTTTGTCAGCCAGATCCACAGCTACAGCTGGTCGCCCGACAGCAAATGGATTCTTTACACCAAAAACGCCCCGCACTTTTTTGAATCTATCTACCTGTATTCCCTGAGTGAGAGGGAGACTCGCAAGCTGACTGATGATTTCACAGACGATGTGGAACCGGTCTTCGACCCGGAGGGCAAATATCTCTATTTTATCTCCCTGCGTAATTTCGACCCGGTCTTCTCAGATTTCGAACATCAGTTCGTCAATCGCAACAGCCGGATAATCCTTCTGATGACTTTGAAAGCCGATGAACCTCACCCGTTTAAGCTGGAAAGCGATGAGGTTGAGATCAAAGCAGATGATGACGAAGACAAAGATGATAAAGATGAGGATAAAAACGGGGATGAAAAAGACGACAGCGATGAGATCGAAATAGATTTTGAAGGTCTCAAAGACCGCACAGTCGGAATTCCTGTCGGCGCCGGTTTCTTCTATGGCCTGACAGCCTCTAATGGCAAGCTCTTTTTTATGTCGCGGTCGGAAGACGGTAAAACCTCACTGAAGGTGTTCGACATGAAAGACCGCGAGGAAGAGACCGTGATCTCCGGCATCAGCTCCTACGCGCTTTCGGCTGATGGTAAAAAAATCCTTTACAGGGCCGGCAAAAACTATGGAATTGTCGATGCTCAAAAGGGTCAGAAAGCTGGTGATGGAAAGCTATCCCTGTCTGATTTGAAGGTCAGGACAGCCCCCGAAGCGGAATGGGAGCAGATGTTCACCGATGCCTGGCGGTTGATGAGGGATTTCTTCTACGATCCGAATATGCATGGAGTTGACTGGAAGAAGATGAAGGATCGCTACGGCGCCATGCTTCCCTGGGTGGCTCATCGCAGTGACCTGAATTATCTTCTGGGCGAAATGGTGGGTGAGTTGAGCGTCTCGCACGCCTATGTATCCGGCGGTGAATACGAGCGACCCGATGATCGCAATATCGGTCTTCTGGGAGTCGACCTTGTTGTCGAACCGGGAAGCCGTTATTACCGCATCGACAAGATCTATCCCGGCAAGAACTGGTACAGGCGGGATAAATCCCCCCTCAAAAAGCCGGGGGTGGATGTCAAAGAAGGGGATTACCTGATCGCGGTCAACCGTCAGGAGATCCAGGTGCCCGACAATCCCTACCCGTATTTCGAGCAAACCTCCCGCAAACAGACCCTGGTGGCAATTAACGATAGACCCGGCCTTGAAGGCGCCAGAGAATATATGGTTATACCGACTCCCTCAGAATGGCGCCTGCGTCATTACGACTGGGTTGAAAATAATCGTCGCAAAGTCAGTGAAGCCACCGACGGACGCGTTGGATATATCCATGTACCCAACACCGGGGGTGAGGGTTTAAATGAATTCATGCAGGGTTTTCTGGCCCAGTCCCGCAAAGACGGTCTGATAGTCGATGTTCGTCACAACCAGGGCGGTATGATTCCGGATATGTTCGTGGAACGACTCAGCAGGAAGATCCTGAGTTACTGGGCTACCCGCGATATGGTTATCAATCGTACACCCAATAAGGCTTTTCTGGGGCCGATGGTTTGTATTATCGATGAGTTCGCTGGCTCTGGTGGCGATGCTTTCCCGTATTATTTCCGCGAACTGGGGCTGGGACCGCTGATCGGCAATACTACCTGGGGTGGTTTGGTTGGGATCAGCAGAAATGTCCCGCTGATGGATGGCGGTCGAGTGACATTTCCTGAATTCGCGTTTATCAATCTGCAGGGTGAATG
Source organism: Candidatus Zixiibacteriota bacterium (assembly GCA_014728145.1). Classification (NCBI taxonomy): domain Bacteria; kingdom Pseudomonadati; phylum Candidatus Zixiibacteriota; species Candidatus Zixiibacteriota bacterium. The sequence goes on from WJMC01000026.1 coordinate 6,372, forward strand.
GGATGTCGAAAACGAGGGCGTCGAGCCTGATATCCCGGTCGACAATCGTCCCGACCTGGTAATTTCCGGTCAGGATCCACAACTCGAGAAAGCGATCGAGGTAATACTGAAACAGCTCCGAGAAAATCCTCCCGAAGAACCTGATAAACCGGAGTTTCCTATTCGTAACTGATTTTACCACTATCAAAGACAAAAACGGCGGTCTTTAGTACCGCCGTTTTTGCTTGCAAAATTAACGGACTTACAAAAGTCCCGGAAAATCGATTCCACCCTCGCGAAGTTTGTCTATTTCAGGTAATTTGTTTCTGCGCATGAGCTCGTGAACAGCCGCCAGGTCACGATCCCATCCGGCCCCCAGGCATCCCCGCACCTGGCCATCCTTTACAAAAAACGCCAGAAACTTGCGCCTTTGCAGGTTGCCGTCGATGATGATCTCGTCCCAGTTACGGCAGTAACCGATATAGCGCAGTTGCATTCCAACCTGGTTGGTCCAGAAAAACGGCGCGCTACGGTAAGGTACGTCTTTACCGAGCATATTGTCGGCGGCGGTGTGGCCCTGTTGTTCGGCGGTGCGCCAGTGTTCGATCCTGATCCGCTCACCGGTTTGCCAGTAGGGAAAACTGGCGATATCGCCGGTGGCGTAAACATTCTCGGTGGCCTGAAAACGATCGTCCACCTCTATTGCACCGGACTCATCGAGTTTCACTCCCTCGATCATGCCTGTCTTGGGAGCGACCCCGACTGCGACTATAACCATATCGGTTTCAATCGTTTCGCCGTTGTCCAGGACGACCTCCGTGACTTTTTTCGAGCCCTTGAACTCAGTTGGTTTGGCTCCCAGCTTGAATTCAGTACCGGCATCCTGGTGAGCCAGTTTGATCATTTTGCCGATTTCCAAACCGACGATTTTCTCCATCGGCACCTGATCCGGCGAAACCACGGTGACAGCGATTTTACGCTTGCGCAGACTGTAGGCTACCTCCATTCCGATAAACCCGGAACCGATCAGCACCACCCGCTTGACTTCTTTTAACCGCTCGATGATATCGTCGGCATCGGAATATTCACGCAGAGTCATAACGTTTTCGAGTTCATTGCCCGGAATATCGAGAGTTTTCGGCTCGCCACCCATGGCCAACAGCAGGCTGTCACAACTGATATTACTGCCATCGGCAAATTCCAGCTTCCTCGTACCGGCATCAACTTTCGTGACCTGTTTGTCTAACCACAACTCGATATCGTTGTTTTTATAATAATCTTCGTCACGCAGGGGCATCCACTCCGGTTCAGCTTCGCCCATCAGGTATTCTTTGCTGAGATTTGGACGATCGTAAGGAAGCTTCCTTTCATGAGTGATCATGATCAATCGTCCCCGGAAACCGTTTTCACGTAATGTCTGGGCGGCGGAATGGCCGGCCGCACCGGCCCCGACGATTACAAATGTGCGCGAATCTGATTCAGCATCATATTTTCCCCGGGCCGGCGGTCGTGAAGCCGGAATCTCTTGCGGAAGCTTAACATAAACCCGGCCTTCTGAAACCGATGTTTCGTAGCTTTGAAGGTGATCGCGGGAAGGTGGCTCCAGAAGATCGCCGTTGGTGATGTTAAAAGCCGCATGATGCCACTGGCAGACCAGCCTGTCTTCGGAGAGCACACCTTTTTCGAGCGGTGCGCCGTAATGAGGGCATGATCCGCTGGCGGCAAAAAACTTACCATCCTTGCGAGCAATCACGATTTTTTGGCCCTCGAATTCAAAGCCCTTCATCTGACCATCAGCTAACTCATCCTGCTTACATACTTCTATTTCTCTGAATTCCATCTCTCACCTCATCAAATTGAATCATAAAACAATTATCAAATCACGTGCATTTCCGATATAATAACCATAACATCACAATTATGGATATGTTTAACATAATTTGAAAAAGATATGCGAGATTATGCCAATCCTGATATCATAGACCTCTCAAATTATTTTTTTAACAAAAGAACATAGATTTATTTTTTATGTTATAGACTTTATAAAAAGCGGGTGGCATCTGCTTTCAGTCCGGAAATATAATTCTGATCGACAGCAATTTGCCCCGAAAACATAAGAGGAATCTATATGGCAGACAACGATAACGTCAAAAACGCTAAAGAGATAGAATTTGAAAACCGGGAATGGCTGGAATCGCTCGAATATGTCTATAACGAGCAGGGTGCGTCTCGTGTACGGGATCTGCTCCGCAGGCTCCAGGTTCATGCCCAGGAGCATGGCGTATCGGATCATTTCTCCGCCAACACTCCCTATATAAACACGATTCCGCTCGAGGACCAGCCGGTTTTTCCGGGAAGCCGAGAAATCGAACGCCGTATAAAAAGCATCATTCGCTGGAACGCTATGGCGATGGTCGTGCGGGCCAACCGCCAGGAGAGTGGTATCGGCGGGCATATTTCAACCTATGCTTCATCGGCGACATTGTTCGAGATCGGTTTTAACCATTTTTTCCGAGCCAAAAACGACGATCATCCCGGCGATATAGTCTATTTTCAGGGCCATGCTTCACCTGGTGTCTACGCTCGAGCTTTTCTGGAAGGACGAATCAAAAAACAACAACTCGAAAATTTCCGGCGTGAATTCGCCTCCGGAGGCGGTCTGCCGTCGTATCCCCACCCAAGGCTGATGCCTGATTTCTGGCAGTTTCCGACCGTGTCGATGGGGCTCTCACCTTTGATGGCGATCTATCAGGCTCGTTATAACCGCTACCTGCAGGATCGCGGAATCATCCCGGAGACCGACCAGAAAGTCTGGGCTTTTCTGGGTGATGGCGAACTTGATGAGCCGGAGTCGCTAGGGGCGATTACCCTGGCCTCGCGCGAAAAGCTCAATAACCTGATCTTCGTGATCAACTGCAACCTCCAGAGGCTGGACGGTCCTGTCAGGGGCAATGGCAAAATCATCCAGGAGCTGGAAGCCGCCTTCCGTGGCGCTGGCTGGAACGTGATCAAGGTCATCTGGGGCGATGACTGGGATCCTTTATTGGCGGCCGATTCGAGCGGACTTCTGAAAAAGAGGATGGAGGAAGTTCCCGACGGCCAGTACCAGAAATATACGGTTTCCTCGGGTGATTATATTCGTCAGGATTTCTTTGCCAAGTATCCGCAGGTATTGGAGCTGGTCAAAAAATATTCCGATGAGCAACTGACCCGTCTCCGTCGTGGTGGCCATGATCCGGAAAAAGTCTACGCCGCTTACAAATCCGCAGTCAATCACTCTGAACAGCCAACAGTAATTCTGGCTAAAACCGTCAAGGGCTACGGTCTGGGGGAAGCTGGCGAGGGTCGCAATGTCAACCATCAGCAGAAAAAGCTCAACGAGGAGGAGATGCGTCAGTTCCGGAGCCGTTTCGGTATCCCGATACCTGACAGCGACATACCTGAAGCGCCGTTTTACTGTCCGGCGCCCGATTCGGAAGAGATGAAGTACGTCAAGGAACGTCGCAAAGAACTGGGAGGATACGTTCCCCGGCGAATTGTCACGGTCGATCCGATTGAACCGGTCGATGAGAAGATCTTTACTGAATTTCATAAGGGCACCAAGGAGCGCGAGGTGGCGACTACCATGGTGTTCGTCCATTTGCTTTCCAAACTGCTGGCAGATAAGAAGATCGGTAAATATATAGTACCTATCGTGCCGGATGAAGCGCGTACATTCGGGATGGAATCGCTGTTTCGAAAGGTCGGGATTTATTCGCACGCGGGGCAGAATTATGAACCCGTTGATAAAGAAATTTTGCTGTATTATAAGGAAGCTAAAGACGGCCAGATACTCGAGGAGGGGATCACAGAAGCTGGTTCGATGTCGTCCTTTATCGCCGCCGGAACGTCGCATATCACCCATGATAAAAACATGATACCGTTTTTTATCTTCTATTCGATGTTCGGCTTCCAGCGTATCGGTGATTTAATCTGGGCCGCCGGGGATATCATGGCGCGTGGATTCCTGCTGGGCGGAACCGCCGGCAGAACCACTCTGGCAGGCGAAGGGCTTCAGCACCAGGACGGCCACAGCCATCACCTGGCCTACTCAGTACCAAGTATTCATGCCTACGATCCGGCCTATGCTTATGAGCTGGCGGTGATTATTCAGGAGGGTGTCAGGAGGATGTTTGTCAAACAGGAAGATATTATTTATTACCTGACTGTGATGAACGAGTTCTACAAGATGCCACCTATGCCAAAGGGCTCCGAGGAGGGTATCCTGAAAGGAATCTACAAGTTCAAGCCCTCGGAAAATAAGCGCAAAAAGTACAAAGCCCACCTTTTCGGGTCAGGTTCGATTTTAAATGAAGCAATTGAAGCCCAGAAGATCCTCGAAAACGATTTTGGAATTGCTGCCGATGTCTGGAGCGTCACCAGCTATAAGGAACTTTATGTCGATGCTGTTGACGCTGAACGTGAGAATCTGCGCAATTTCGACAACGAGGAGCGTAAACCCTATATCACCGAGATTCTTCAAAAAGAGAACGGCATCTTCGTGGCCGCTTCCGATTACCTCAAATCGCTTCCGGCTTCGATTGCCAAATGGGTGCCGGGTCCGATGGCTGTCCTTGGAACGGACGGGTTCGGGCGTTCCGAGTCGAGGCAGGCCCTGCGCGATTTCTTTGAAGTCGATGCCCGTCATATCGCTTACACGGCAGTCGTGATGATGGCCAGAGAGGGTAAAACTAAACAGTCGGATGTCAAAAAAGCTCGTAAAAAACTGGATATAGATTTAGATAAGGTCAATCCCATGATGGCATAGAAGAGGTCAGTTATGAAAGACATAAAAATTCCCGATATTGGCGAAAATGTTGATTCTGGCGATGTTGTCTCGGTTTTAGTCTCCGAGGGTGATATGGTCGAGGCGGACCAGGGTATAATCGAGGTCGAAACCGATAAAGCCGTGGTTGAAATTCCCTCGCCCGATTCAGGCAAAATTGTGGAGATCGCCGTTTCTGAGGGGGATACGATCAAGCCGGGTCAGACGATCGGAAAACTCGATCCTGAAGGCGAAGCTGAAGAAAAGACCGAAAAAGCTGAAGAAGCTGAGGAAGATAAAGAACCCGAAGAAGAAAAAGCTTCGAAAAAAGAGGAAAAGCAAGAGCAGGAGAAAGAGAAAGAACAGAAGGCCAAAGCCAAACAAAAAGAGCAGAAAAAACAAGAAAAACAGGAAGAAGCCAAGCGTGATGAGGTAGAGACCGGGAAAGAAACCGCAAAGGAAAAAGAGAAAAAAGCAGAGCCGAAAGAGAGCGGCAAATCCGCCCCGGCGGCGCCCTCGGTACGAAGGCTGGCTCGGGAGCTTGGTGTCGAGATCGGCAATGTCTCCGGATCCGGACCTGGTGGAAGGATCACCTCCGAGGATGTTAAAAATCATGTCCGTGGCCTGGTCGAGGGCAAAACACCGTCAGCGACTCCCCAAAAACCGATTGAAGCGGGACAGCCTGAGCTTCCTGATTTCAGCAAATGGGGTGAAATCCGACGCGAAAAAGCCTCGAAAATCAGGTCGGCGATCGCCAAAGGGACCTCGCATTCATGGAACCTGATCCCGCATGTGACACAGTTCGATCGAGCCGATGTAACGCAGGTCGAAAAATTCCGCAAAAATCATGGCAAAAAAGCCGAGGTTGCCGGTGGTAAGCTGACGATTACCCCGATTTTGATTAAGGTGATTACGGCCGCATTAAAAGAGTTTCCACGCTTTAACACTTCTCTCGACCTCGAAAATGGCGAGCTGATCTACAAAAACTACTACCATATAGGAGTCGCTGTCGACACCAGCCATGGCCTTTTGATGCCGGTTATCAAGGATGCCGACCAGAAGAGTCTTCTCGAACTCTCGGTCGAAATAGTCGAGCTGGTCAAAAAGGCTTACGACCGCAAAATCAGCCAGGATGAGCTCGATGGCGGAACATTTACAATTTCAAACCAGGGTGGAATCGGCGGAACCGATTTCACACCATTGATTTACTGGCCTCAGGCGGCGATTCTGGGAGTCAGCCGGGCAGAGATGAGACCTGTTTTCGATGATGGCGAGTTCGTGCCCAGACTGATTCTGCCGTTGTCTTTGTCGTACGATCATAGAATTATCGATGGTGCCGATGCCGCGCGCTTTTTGAGCTGGGTGGTGGAAGCGCTCGAAAATCCGTTTCTGATGGATCTGGGTTGATTCTTTGGATGATTTAGATGGAGAAGAACAATGAGCGAAATAAAAAAAGAGACCAGTCTGGCGATAGTGGGAGCAGGGCCGGGCGGGTATGCGGCCGCCTTTCTGGCCGCCGACCTGGGGATGAAAGTGACGCTGATCGATCCAAGGGAAAATCCCGGCGGAGTATGCCTGCATGTCGGATGTATACCATCAAAGGCTCTCTTGCATGTCGCGAATGTATTGAACGAAGCGAAAGACGCAAAAAACTTCGGAGTGAGTTTCAACAAACCGAAGATCAACCGCCTCAGGATCGCCGAATGGAAAACAGACGTGGTAAAAAAACTTACCGGTGGACTGGGCGATCTCTCACAAAAAAGAAAAATCGAATATATCCGCGGGACAGCCACCTTTGCCGATAGAAAGACCCTCGATGTCGAGGAAACAGCGGGCGACCAATACCGGCTCAGATTCGAGAATGCGATTGTAGCCACAGGTTCGAAAGCGACTGAAATGGGCGGGATGGAGTTCGATGGCAAACGGATTCTGAGTTCTACCGACGCGCTCGAGTTAAACGATATCCCGCGTTCTATGCTGATAGTCGGCGGCGGGTATATCGGTCTCGAGATGGGTACCGTGTATTCTGCGCTGGGCACGAAAGTGACTGTGGCCGAGATGACATCCGGACTCCTGCCGGGTGTCGACCGCGACCTGGTAGCGGTATTGAAAAAACAGATCCAAGAACGGTTCGACGAGGTTCTTTTAAACACCAAAGTCAGCGATATGCGGGTACAGAAAAACGGCGTAATGGTCACTTTCGAGGGCAAGGAAGTAAAAAAGAATAAACGCCTCTTCAATAAAGTACTCGTGGCGGTCGGACGAAAACCTGTCTCAAGTGGTCTCGGTCTGGAAAACACCAAAATAAAAGTCGATGACAAAGGCTTCATTGAGGTCGATCTGCAGAGGCGAACCACCGAGAAGAATATCTACGCTATCGGGGATGTGGCCGGAGAACCGATGCTGGCTCATAAGGCCTCCCATGAAGGCCGGGTGGCGGTTGAAGCGATTGCCGGCCGCGCCACAGCTTTCGAACCGCGTGCGATTCCGGCGGTGGTCTTTACCGATCCGGAAATCGCCTGGTGCGGACTGACTGCGACCGAGGCTAAACAGAAAAAACAGAAAGTCGAAATCGTCAAATTCCCCTGGGCCGCTTCAGGACGATTGGCAACCCTGGACCGTGAATCCGGATTGACAAAGTTCGTAATCGATCCCGAAACCGAGCAGATCCTGGGTGTTGGTATCGTCGGTCTGGGGGCCGGCGAGCTGATTTCGGAGGGGGCGCTGGCTATCGAGATGGCCGCGGTGGTGTCCGATGTCAGATTAACGATTCATCCGCATCCGACTCTGTCCGAAACGGTTATGGAGACTGCCGATCTGTTTTTCGGGGAGAGCACGCATTATTATCGCCCAAAACGAAAATAAGCTGAAAATACTGCAATGCACAGTCAAAAAATATTGAAACTTATCCAAATTTAATATTCCGGTAAAGGTAGTGAAATATTATTCGTATACCTTTACGACGGACTTTGGCTTGTCTTTTGTGGGAGATGGCCGTATGTGAATACTGCTGTCTCTCACCTTTTTAATCTCATCTGAACTACCGCAAATTTATAAGCGCACAAGACATACAACAGCATTTTCGCAGATCTACAACTTATACTCGTTCAAAGCCTTACTAAGATGCCCAGCGGATTTTTCGAGGAGGGTTGTGGCGGTTTTCAGGTCGATATTTTTCAGATGCATCAAAATCGCGGCTTTGACCCAGCCATCGGCGCGCTTCAACAGCTTCTTTGCGGTTCTGTAGTCCAGTTCGCAGGTCAGCATCAGAATTCGGATCGAACGCTGGGTAAGTTTTTCCGAGGTGGCCTCAAGATCGACCATCAGGTTGCCGTAGGTCTTGCCGATCCTTACCATCGCGGTGGTAGTGATCATGTTCAACACCAGCTTGGTGGCTGTTCCGGCCTTCATACGGGTCGACCCGGCCACAACCTCCGGCCCGCAGACCGGATTGATAATTACATCCGGCTTAAATGGCGGTTTGACCGGACGATTACAGCAAATGAATACGGTTTTTGCACCCAGTTTTTTGGCCTGCCCGAGTGCAGACAGGGTGTATGGTGTGCGGTTCGAGGTTGCGATTCCGATAACGACATCGGATTTGCCGACATTCTTTTTTGAAATATCGTCTTTTCCAGCTTGGACATCGTCTTCGATACCCTCCCGTGAACGCACCAAAGTTCTTCTTCCTCCAGCAATAACTCCCTGTACCAGAGAAGGTGACACCCCGAAAGTGGGCGGGCATTCGGAAGCGTCCAGAACACCCAGCCGGCCCGAGGTTCCAGCCCCGACATAGAACAACCGTCCGCCCGATTGAAATGCGGAAGCGACCAGCTCGACCGCTTTTTCGATTTGCGGGATAGTCTTCTTAACTGCCGGCGCAACTTTGTGGTCCTCGGAGTTTATCAGGTTCAAAACCTGCCGGGTGGTCATCCGGTCCAGTTCGCTGCTGGCCGGATTCGAGGCTTCGGTAGCCAGCTTCTCGATCTGGGTAAAAACTTTCTTCGACATCAGGGTTCGGCTACCACCTCGACTGAATCATAGTATGAGATGATCGCGCTTCCGAATCGTCCCGATTTCTCGAGTTCATCGATATTGTCTACAAAGCCTGTATCCGGGTAGGGAAAGAATATATGATCGTCATCTTCGATCACCGCGTCGGCATAGAAAGTCTGATGGTACGCGACAACATAAAATTTATAGATACCGGTCACCCGCTCGCCGTCGGAACGAGTGAACACCTCGGGTCCGAATGTGGCTGTGTTGCCGGTCGGAAAGATCGCATACGGGGTGACGTTTTCACCGGGCGGTTCGACCGTGACGAAATAATCGACCGTGTCGGTGGGCGGATTCCAGGTGATGACAACAGTTCCTGTCTGGTAGATCCTTGAGGGCGGTTGATTGACTGTAACCCTGAAAGTATCAGGTATATACAGAGATTTAACCAGGAAGAAATCACCCCGGTCGTCGTCTGCCCGCAGGAGATAGGAGGAATCCGGCTCAAGTTCGAGTGAATTAGCGGAGGTCAGGTGCGCGCCACCGCCGATTGTAAGCAGGCGGACAGAATCCGAATCAGTCATAACCAGGTCGGCCTGCAGGCTGGGAATGGGTTGCCCCTCGTTTTTAAAAACCCCATAGCAAAAAGATTTGTCGGTATTCGGATTGTGAAACAACATCCCGTAGATTGTGTACTGGGTATCGTCGCCATCACTCACAATGGAATCACCGCATCCGCTGAAAACCAGCAGTATTATTCCCGTTAAAATATATGCACTGAGTTTATTTCTCATGTTTGCACCTTTTTCGGTTTTTAAATTAATATCGAACGGATCGTAGAAATCCTACAGTCGGTCGATACTAAAGTCAAGAAAAACCTTTTATGCTCTTGACAAAAGTCCACATTATAGTATTATATGACGTTTTCGAAAAGAGGTAGATAATGAAAAGAACATATCAGCCGTCACGCAGGAAAAAGCTTAACGATCACGGCTTCCGCAAGAGGATGTCAACCAAGAATGGGCGGAAAGTCCTCAAGCGGAGACGGGCCAAAGGGCGTAAGAGGCTTGCGGCCACGATCACGAAGAAGTGAGGGCGCTAATCGCCTGGGACGGGAGTTTTCGCTGAAAGAGGATCGGGCGATCAGGCAGGTCTTTAGACGGGGCAAAAAATTCAAGGGCAGATTTCTAACCGTATACCATTTTCGAGGTGACGATCTGCCTTTAAAAATTTGCCTGAAAGTGTCGCGTCGCTTCGGATCCGCGCCGAGAAGGAATTACCTGAAACGGATCATCCGCGAGGTAATCCGGCTCAACCGCAGAGAATTTGACCCCTGTGGCCATATGGTGATATCCGCTCATGTCGATCCCGACCATAAAAATCCCTTCAAGCTGATTAAAGAGGAGCTTTTGCAGTTTGCGCAAACTCAGTAAAATCTTGGCGGTACCGTTGATCTGGACAGTCCGTGTGTACCAGGTGACGATTTCTCCGTTGTTTGCTCCGCAATGTAAATATTTTCCCTCCTGCTCGGTATATTCAATACAGGCTTTCGAAAAATATGGTTTAAAGGGAATAATACACTCTGTAAAAAGAATTTCGCGTTGCCACCCGTTTGCCAAAGGTGGTTACGATCCCCTGAGGTAATTTATGGATAAACGTACTATCATCGCATTCATTGTCATCGGTTTGATTTTTGTGGGCTGGATGTACCTGACGATGCCACAAGCGCCCCAGACACCGCCACCCTCGACACAGGATACCCTCTCAACGGCGGTTGATACTGTCATGGAAGAAATCCCAAGGCCAAAGGAGCAGGTTCCAGTAGATACTGACGTTGTCGATCAATTATCTGAAGATGATTCTTTGTTCGCGAAATTCCAAAAAATGCCGGTCGATACGGTCATAGTCGAAACGGAAAAATATATCGCCCGTTTTAGCGGTAAGGGCGGATCACTTATCAGCTTCAAGTTCAAGGAGTATAATTACAACAACGGCGATACCCTGCCGATCGAGATGGTGCCTGACTGGGCTGACCAGGTGCTCAAATTTGAGTTTCCCGATGCCGAAAGGCGTGATTTCAATCTGCGGAAAATTGTTTTTACTCCCAATAAATCAGCGCTCAAGCTTACCGGCGAGGGCGCAACCGACAAGCTGGTTTTTCGTGCGGACCTCGAAAACAATGATTTCATCGAGCTCATGTACACATTCTATTCGCGCTCCTATGATTTCGATGTTAAAATAGACATAGAAGGCGAATTAGCTCAGAGCCTGGGCCGTGAATATCTTTTCGGATGGCAGCCGGGTCTCGAATCGACCGAGATAAACCGCAAGGACGACTTCAACAGTTTTAAGGCTAACGTTATGTGGGATACAGGCCTGGAGAAATACGACGACTTCGAACACGGCCATCTTGAAGAGACTATTGTAGGTGCTCCCAAGTGGATCGCCACACGCACCAAATATTTCTTTGTCGGAATCGATCCGGAGCGTGACCCGGAAGCGGCCCTGATCGAAGGCGATCGGGTCAAAGTCGATGAGGGCAAGGGGCAGTTGGGCAGGACCCGGATCGGAGTGCAGGTTAGGATGCCGATTCATGCGCGCAAATCCCTGTTCGATAAATTTTCGGTCTATATCGGTCCGATCGATTATGACCTCCTGAAGAGCTACAATAACGGTTATCATCAAGCCGTCGATGTAGGTGGTATTCTCTCACCGATTTCTTTGTTCATTCTCTGGCTGATGAAAAACCTGTACAGCGTCCTGGGCAACTACGGCCTGGTAATCATAGTCTTCTCGATACTGATGAAAGTCGTATTCTATCCCTTGACCTCGCGTAGCTTGAAATCTATGAAAAAGATGCAGGAGCTTCAGCCCAAGCTGAAGGCACTGCAGGAAAAATACAAAAGTGAACCGCAGAAGCTCAATGCCGAAGTGATGAAACTGTGGAAGGAGAACAAGGTCAATCCGATGGGCGGCTGCCTTTTGATGCTTCCCCAGCTTCCGATCTTTTTCGCACTGTTTACAGTTTTTCGGAATACGATACTTCTGCGAGGGGCTGAATTCGCGCTCTGGATGCAAGATCTCTCCCAGCCGGACAGCACGCTGATTCTTCCGATCATCATGGGACTGACGATGTTCTTACAGCAGAAGATGACCATGCAGGATCCCAAGCAGAAGATGCTGGTATATATTCTTCCGGTTGTATTCTTCTTCCTGTTTAAAGGATTCTCCACCGGCCTGGTGTTGTACTGGACTATGTTCAATATACTTTCGATCCTGGAAACGATCTTAATTCGTAAGCCGAGTGAAAAGTCAGAGCAGGTACAGCCAGCCGAAATCAAATGATCAGATCCGACAGCGATACAATTGCCGCGATCAGTACACCCCCCGGCCAGGGAGGTGTCGCGGTAGTGCGTATATCCGGTAAAAAATCTCCGGATATTGCCGATAAACTGTTCTCCGGCAAAATATTACCTTCACAAGCAGAAAGCCATACGGTGCATCTCGGAATGATCCGTGAAACCGGTACCGAAACCTTTCTGGACCAGGTGCTTCTAACTGTTATGCGCGCTCCGAATTCATATACCGGCGAAGATGTTATCGAAATTTCCTCGCACGGGGGACAGCTTCTGGCCCAGAAGGTTTTAACTGCCTGCCTCAAAGCTGGTGCGCGAATGGCTCAGCCTGGTGAATTCACCCAGAGGGCATTCTTAAACGGAAAGCTCGATTTAACCCAGGCCGAAGCTGTGGCCGACTTGATTTCAGCCCGAACTGATCTGGGACTGCGCGCCGCCGCCGAACAACTCCAGGGCAAGCTTTCGAATAATGTCAGCTACCTGGCAGACAAACTCAAGGAGCTGACAGCTTTGGTCGAAGCATATATAGATTTTCCCGACGAGGATATCGGGCAGGATGACCGTAAGAAGATTAACTCAGGTTTGACGATGCTAAAAATGCACCTGATCCGCCTGATTGAATCGTATCGCCATGGCCGAATACTCAAAAACGGTCTGAAAGTTCCCATCGTGGGTCGTCCCAACGTAGGCAAGTCCTCGCTGTTTAACGCGCTGTTGGACCAGAGCCGTACTATTGTAACCGCCACTCCAGGTACAACTCGTGATACAGTGAGCGAATATATCAATATCTCCGGTCTGCCGGTGGAACTGGTCGATACGGCCGGAATTCGAGATTCTGGTGATGAGGTCGAGTCCGCGGGCATAGAGAGAGCCCGGGCGGAAATTGATAAGGCTGATCTCATATTGGCACTGGTGGATCTGACCGATGCGGATATTCTCAAGGATCTCGATGGGCTGACTTCCGCTTTAAAAGGCAGAGAATATATCTGCCTTGCAAATAAGGCCGATCTTCTCGATGAGGATTTACGTCGCGCCCGGTTGATATCGATGGCCGAATACAAGCCCCTGCCGATTTCCGCCATGACCGGTTACGGTCTCGATCAGCTCAAAGACAGGATCGCCTCGATCGGACTGAAGGTAAACACTGAAAGTTTAAAAAGCGGGGTAATCGTCACCAGTTTGCGTCATCACCAGGCTCTTACTCAGGCGCTCGATCATATCCTCCAGGTCGAACAGGGATTGAAGTCCGAAAGCAGTTATGAATTCCTCGCCTTCGATCTTCGTAACGCACTTAACTCATTGGAGGACATAATCGGGCGGACTACTCCTGACGAGATCCTGGAGAGGATTTTCGCCCGCTTCTGTATTGGTAAATAGATACTCAGCGACAATGTTTCACGTGAAACAGAAGCTTTTTGATGGAAAATATCCAACGAATTCGTTAATTTACGCGCTAATCAGTTAGTATGATAGCTAATTCTTATGACATAGTTGTAGCCGGCGGAGGTCATGCCGGTGTCGAGGCGGCCCTGGCCTCTGCTCGGATGGGCACTTCGGTTCTGTTAGTCACCATCGAACGGAACAAGATAGGCCAGATGTCCTGCAACCCGGCCATCGGCGGGCAGGCCAAAGGACACCTGGTGCGTGAAATCGATGCGCTCGGTGGTGAGATGGGGCTGGCGATCGACAAAACCGGGATCCAGTATCGTCGTCTGAACCTCTCCAAGGGTCCGGCGGTGCATTCTTCCCGTGCCCAGGCCGACCGCTGTCTGTATCGCAGGTACATGACCAAAATAGTAGCAAAACAAGCCGGTCTCGATATACTCGAGGACACTGTGGTCGACCTCGAAACTGACTTCGGCAGGCTCAAAAGTGTTCTGACAGAGGGCGGTAGGACGATATCATGCAAAGCATTAATAATAACATCGGGGACATTTTTGAACGGTCTGATCCATATCGGCAGGCAGAAGATTCCGGCCGGCAGGATGGGCGAAAAGCCGGCTCTGGGCCTGAGCGAGAGTCTGCAAAATCTCGGATTCAAGGCAGGACGCCTGAAGACCGGAACTCCTCCCCGTCTGGATGGCACAACGATTGATTTCTCCCGGACACAGCCACAAAAGGGCGATATATATTTTCCTCCCTTTTCGCTTCGTTCGGATGGTATCAACGGCAATCACGCACTCTGCCATATTACTTTCACTAACAGCCGGACGCATAAGTATATCCTCAAAAACCTGCACACTTCGGCCATTTATTCCGGACAGATCACCGGGATAGGTCCCCGTTACTGTCCGTCTATTGAGGATAAGGTGGTGCGATTCAAAGACAAAGAGCGTCATCAACTGTTTCTGGAACCGGAGGGATTGGATACCGATGAGATCTATCCCAACGGTTTTCCGACTTCTTTGGATGTTTCTGTTCAGAAGCGGGCCCTGCGAACTGTCGAAGGCCTGGAGGAAGTCAAGTTCAATCAACCCGGCTACGCCATCGAATACGATTTCTTTTTCCCCTACCAGATCCGTACCACGACCGAGACTAAATTGATCGAAGGGCTGTATTTTTCAGGGCAGATCAACGGGACTTCCGGTTATGAGGAGGCGGCTGCCCAGGGGATCATGTCCGGGATCAACGCGGTTTTGAAAATCCGCGGTGAAAACGGATTCAGCCTGCTTCGTTCCGAGGCCTACACCGGCGTTTTGCTTGATGATCTGACCACTAAATCGACCGAGGAACCGTATCGGATGTTCACCTCACGTTCGGAACATCGTCTCTACCTGCGCGAGGACAATACCGCCGAGAGGCTTTTAAAGTACGGTCACCGTTATGGTTTGATTCCTCAGGACATTTTTGATAAGTATTTAGAAGAGCAGGACTTGATAAAACAGCGAAGCACTCTTTTAAGGCGTATATTTGTACCCGTGAAGGATCTTCCGGTGAGCCTGGAGAATCGCAGTCGCACAAAAATTAATTTCGAGCAGGCCCTGAGGATACCGGATGTAAAGATTGAAGACCTGGCCGGAAAAGATCCGGTTCTCGATAATCTTCCGGAGAATGTTCTCCGGCGGATCGAAATTGAAGTCAAGTACCGTGGATACCTCGAACGCCAGATGAAACAAATCGAAAAGTTCGAGAAGATGGAATCGGAACGGATTCCCGATAGCTTCGATTATAAAGCCTGCCGTGGATTAAAAACCGAGGCGATGGAAAAACTGAAGCGTTTCAAGCCCTCCACAGTTGGTCAGGCGTCACGCATTTCCGGTATTACTCCGGGAGATATATCAGTACTACTCATATACTTAAAAAAATTCATCCACACCCCGAAGCAAACTTCATCCTGATTGTTTCACGTGAAACATGCCTGCTCTTGAAGAAATATTGGATAACGCGCGGGTCACAAACCTGCATATACGGTCAAAACTCGGTTGTTTTTTCGAACAGGTCTTGAAATTCAATGACAAGCTCGGCTTGGTTTCAAAATCCTCGCCTGAAGCGGAAGTTCTGCTCCAGATCGATGATTGCCTGAGCGCGCTGAAGGCTCTCGACATTAGTTTTGCCAATACGCTTCTGGATATCGGTTCCGGGGCGGGGATTCCAGGTCTCATCTTCAAGATCTGCCGACCGCAAATTGAGCTGGTTTCGCTCGATTCAAATCCGCGCAAGATCGCTTTCCAGGAAAGGCTGTCCGAAAACCTCGGCCTCAAATCGGTCGAATTCGTCTCCCGAACTCTGAAATCATATTCTCCCAATTGCAAATTTGACCTGGTAACAGCAAAAGCTTTCGGTCAATTCGAGGATATCTTCCGCTTCGCCCATAAAAATCTCGCCTGTGGCGGAAGGCTGGTGCTGTTTTTGGCTTCAGAACAAAGCCTGCCTGCCGATATAGAAAGTAGAAAACCTGTTAAAAAATTGGACATTTTTACGTATAATCTGTTTAGCCGGCGTGAAGACAGGCTTCTTAAAATTATCCAGTTCGAGTCTTAAAAACTCTTGCGAATGATTTAAAACATTTGTTTAATTGTGCCGGTTGAGAGGTTTATCCGTATGAAGGACAGGTAATTTATGGCTCGTAAAATTACTGTTGCCAATCAAAAAGGGGGAGTTGGCAAGACCACCACGGCGGTCAATCTGTCCGCCTGTCTGGCAGTGGCCGAAAAGCGTGTGTTGCTGGTCGATTTTGACCCGCAGGCCAACGCCACCTCCGGTATGGGTATCGAGAAGACTGAAGTACAGGGATCAATTTATCAATGTATCTCGAACGGTTCCGGTCTCAATGAGATTGTAATAGATACTGAGATAAATTATTTGAAACTGGCTCCGGCCACAATTGATCTGGTCGGCGCTGAGGTCGAGCTGGTCGGTTCGGAGGGGCGCGAGTACCATCTCCGGCGCGTACTTCTGGAGGCCGAGCAGGATTACGATTTCGTGCTGATAGATTCTCCACCGTCTCTGGGGCTTCTGACTTTGAACGCGCTGACCGCCGCCAACGAGGTGATTATCCCGATCCAATGCGAATACTACGCTTTGGAGGGGCTCAGTCAGCTTTTGCAGACGATCCGGATGGTGCAGGGGTCTTCCAATCCCGATCTGAAACTGGGCGGTGTTCTTTTGACCATGTATGATGCAAGGTTAAACCTTTCGCGCCAGGTGGCCGATGAAGCCAGAAAGTACTTTAATGGGAAATTGTTTTCATCCGTTATAAATCGAAACGTCAGGCTGTCGGAAGCACCCAGTTTCGGCAAGCCGATCATTTTCTACGACGCCCTGTCGACCGGGGCATTGAATTACCTCAAGCTTGCCGAGGAGGTTATGAATAATGTCTAAGATTACGCTTGGACGGGGTCTCAGGGCCCTGATTCCTGAAGATATCGATCTGTCGGACAAAAAGTCCTTCGTCAATTTAGAAATTGATAAAATACGCAACAACCCTGAACAGCCGCGCCGTGATTTTAACCAGGAGGCTCTCGCTAATCTGACCGATTCGATCCGCCAGAACGGGGTGCTCCAGCCGCTTCTGGTCGAGGCTGTCAACGGTACTTACCAGATCATTGCCGGAGAACGTCGTTTTCGGGCGGCGCGCGAGGCCGGACTGCGCAAAGTGCCGGCGATCATCCTGGATGATCTCGACCGAATGGAAAAACTCAAGCTGGCTCTAATCGAGAATCTCCAGCGCGAGGATCTCAACCCGATCGAACTGGCCGAGGGCTATCATAACCTTATGAAGGAGCATGGCCTGACCCAGGAGGATCTGGCGGTACGGCTTTCCAAGAGCCGTTCAGCAATTGCCAACACCCTCAGGCTCTTGAATTTGCCTGAAGAAGTGCGTTCTCTTTTGCGCGCCAACAAGTTGAGCGGCGGGCATGCCCGCACGCTTTTGGCCATCGAGGATGAGTCCGAACAGGTCGAGGCGGCAAAGCAAATTGCTGAGCGCAAGATGTCGGTTCGTGAGCTGGAAAACCGGGTCTATTCGGAGAAGCGCGAGAAGAAAAAGCGGGGCAAGAGCCTGAAAGTCAAAAAGCTCCCCGAGGATTACCTCGAGGCCGAAACCCGTCTCAAGCAGTACCTGGGGACAAAGGTCAATTTGAAGAAGGGACTGAAACGCGGCCGGATCGAAATCGAGTTTTACTCCGATTCCGATCTGACCCGTATTCTTGATCTTATTGTCTATAAGTAGAGGGTTGTGACGTGAAACATACCACGGTCATGTTTCTGTCGGATTCTTCCGATCAGACGCATTCATATCGTGTACCACACTTTCTATTATATATAGTCGCTGCGGTCGCGACAATCCTTCTGGCAGGCACGGTGGCGGCATTTATCTTCTACAATATGATGATTGGTGCGATCGAGGAGCGCAGCGAAGTCCTGGCCGAGAACATGCTCCTTCTGCAGGAAAACCAGAAACTTCAGAAGCTGGAGGAGAATCTGAAAGCCAACAGTATGCTCCTCAGGAGAGTTTTGAAGCTGGTCGGGGTCTCGCATACCAGCCTGGGCGGTTCGGGGGCAGGGTTTTCGCAGGATTCCGCGGTTATGGCTTTTATGGAGAATTCCGATATACTTTTGAATCTCTCCGAACCGTTGACAAAAAAGGAGATCACCGATGTTATACCCTCGGGGCTTCCTGCCGATGGTAGAATAACGCGGGGATTTATTCCCGATGATGAGAACCTGTCAAGGCGGCATTATGGTGTAGACATATCTGTCAAGGAAGGAACCAAGATGTATGCCACCGCCGATGGTGTGGTGGAATTTTCCGGCTGGGATGATTACTACGGCAAGATCATAATTCTGGATCATTCCGGAGAAAAGCGTGGTGAAGGTTACCAGACCGTTTATGGCCATAACCTGGTGAATCTCGTATCGGAGGGCGAGGTGGTAAAAAAAGGTGATCTGATCGCTCTGAGCGGAAATACCGGAAGGAGTACCGGACCTCATATTCACTACGAGATCCGCAGAAACCAGAAACCGGTCAATCCTGAAAATTATATCCGTTAAATTGATAAAGCAAAGGGAATTGCAATGGCTGAAAACGTCAACACAATTATAGGTAAAGGTGCCCGTATTGACGGCATGGTCGAAATACAGGGGCATCTCCGTATCGACGGTTACGTAAAAGGCACGGTCAAGTGCGATGAGGCCCTGACAATCGGACCGCAGGGCAAAGTCGAAGCTGATGTTAACACTAAAACAGTTGTTGTCTCGGGTGAGATCAAGGGCAATATCACGGCGGATGAGCGCCTGGAATTGCAGGCCAAGTCGGTAGTTACCGGTGATATCCGGACCAAGAGCCTGGTGGTCGAGCAGGGAGCGATTTTACATGGTTCCTGCCTGATGAAGGATAATATTCCACCAAAATCGTCCGATAATAAAGAAAACAAGTAACGCCTGTGGAAAACCACGGCAAATATGTGGATAATTTATTAATTCGTTATGGCTCTTGAAGATAGAGAGTATTCTTAAAAATCGGATTTAAAAGTTGTCCACAAGTACGTGAATGTTTGCGTACTAGAATTTAACATTAAATTAGTACACTATGAGTGCAGAGTTAGGAATATTGGCTTTTTGCCTGTTTTTTGGCGGTTTAGGACTGTTAATCTTTGTCTTTTTGAGGTTGATCCTAAAATCCAAAAAACAGCCAAGCTTTAAATCATCGGCGTTTAAACACAAGTTGATCATAAACGGTGTCATCAGCCTGAGCGGTATATTGCTGATTTTACTCGGTCAGAACCTGCTCTGGTTGAACTCCAA
Organism: Candidatus Zixiibacteriota bacterium; assembly: GCA_014728145.1. Lineage (NCBI taxonomy): Bacteria > Pseudomonadati > Candidatus Zixiibacteriota > Candidatus Zixiibacteriota bacterium. Next base: position 25,752 of record WJMC01000026.1, read on the forward strand.
ACTCAAGCTGTATTTCCCGCTATACACCAATACACCGCTGGCCAAA